>JAQVNT010000039.1 GCA_028702975.1 Candidatus Delongbacteria bacterium | reverse complement strand
GTCTTTTGTCACCATGTCCAAAAATACCGCCCGTTTTACCGCGGGGATGTTCATATTCCCGGCCGATACCAGTTCCGGGTCATCAGCGGGCACTGCCGCGCTGTACACGAGCAGGTCGGTGTCCGGGCTGACGCTGCCGTGACCTTTGACCGGACTGATCGACGATCTTTCAAGAATGTGAAAATTCTCACTGCTCAGGTCTGAACCCTCCACCCTGCACCCGAGCGCGGCCGCGTGCAGCGCCAAAGGCAGCATCCCCGCACCTCCGATGCCGGTAAAGTGAAGCTTCATATTCTTTGAAAACTCAATCATCTGTCTCAGCCTGATTTTTAGATTTATACGAGATATTCAGCAGAACACCCATGCTGAACATTGTCATAATAAGCGATGTTCCTCCATAGCTCACCATCGGCAGAGGCAGTCCTGTCGGAGGTACAAGTCCCAGCGTAATACTCATATTAAATATTGAATATATAACGACTGTCATGGTTATACCTGACGCAAGAATGAAACCGTAGTAATCCGGCGCCCGGGAGGCGATCCTCAGACCTCTGATCATGATTATTACATACGCGGCTATGAGAAGTATAGTTCCTGCAAATCCAAGCTCGTCGCCGATGATCGAGAAAATAAAGTCATTGTGCGGTTCCGGAAGGTAGAATTCCTTCTGCCTCGATTCGCCCAGGCCCACTCCTGTTAGTCCCCCGTTGCCGAAACCGATCAGCGACTGCTCGACCTGCCAGCCCTTCCCGCTCGTATCCTTTTCAGGCTCGAGAAATGTCGTGACCCTCGCAAGTCTGTAAGGCTGTATCAGAGCTATTATGATTATTATGGGAATTATCAGTATCATCGACGACATCAGATGCTTGAGTTTCATTCCGCTGATGTAAAGCATACTGTAGCCTATCGCAAAGATCATCATCGAGGTGGAGAAAGCCGGCTGAAGGAGAACCATGCCGACAATTGAAGAAAGTATGACCATGTGATAGACATATCCTCTCATGAACTGTTTCAGCTCGTTCCTCTTGCAGTTAAGGCTGAATGCGAGGTAGAAAACGATCATGTTCTTGGCTACTTCCGACGGCTGGAACCCGAAGATCCATCTTGTCGCCCCTTTTACACTTTCACCCTGATTCGATATCAAAAGATAAATCAGAGCGAGAACGGTAAGCCCAAGCCCCGAGTACATTATATACTTATTGTTATAAATTTTGTAGTTCAGCATCATTCCCGCAAGAAGTGCAAAAAAAGCGATCATGGCATTTTTTGTCTGATTTACAGTAAAATAGCTGTCATTGTTGAATTTTTCGGCAGCTATGAACGAACCTGCGCTCATTACCATTATCGATCCGAACACAAGAAGCCCGAAAACCATTATCATTAAAACGATATCGTATTTTATATTGTCTTCAATGGCATTTTTGACTATCATATCTCTTCCAGTAATTTTTCGAGTTTCATTCCTCTTGAACCTTTAACCGCGATTCCGCGACCCGAGCCGGCGATCTCATCGAACCTTTTCTTGAGCTCTGTAAAATCCTCGTAATGTGTGATATTGCTTTTACCTTCAAAATTTTTTAACGCTTTATTCATTTCTTCACCGGTCAGAAGAACTTCATCAAAATTAAGTTCCGCGGCCTTGTTAACTATCCTTTCATGCGAGATATTCGAAGTTGCCCCAAGCTCCAGCATATCTCCCAGAACAACGGTGTTATAGCTGCCGAGGGAAGCGATATCCTCCAGAAAATTCTCTGTTGACGAAGGATTTGCATTATAGCAGTCGAGCAGTACTGAAGAATTTTTATAGCGTACTGTTTCATAACGCTTGTCCGAAAGTGTTACTGTCGAAAGAACAGACGCGATCTTTTCAGGGCTGATGCCCAGTTCTGAAGCCACGGCCGCAGCCGCAAGAGCATTCTTTATGTTCAGAGATCCGGGAATGTTCATCTTGACATCCGCCCCTCTGAACCTGAATGAAGGGTATCCGTCAGGACCGGTCTTAATATCGGTAAAAGTGTACTTCGCCTCATCCTCGAGACTGAAGGTTACAGTATTTTCCGAACGCCAGTCTTTTAAAAGTTCGTCATCAATGTTCAAAAATATTTTTGCATTTTTATTTTCGAGAAGCCTGAAAAGCTTTATTTTTTCTTCATAAACTCCCTTTTTATCCCTGAACTGCTCGAGATGACCTTCACCTATATTGGTTATAAGCCCCATATCGGGATCGGCCAGCGTAGAAAGATATTCGATCTCTCCAAAGTGGTTCGTGCCAAGCTCAACTATCGCATATTCCGTCTCGTCTTTAATGGAAAGAAGCGTTAAAGGAACCCCTATATGATTATTAAAATTCTTGAATGTTGATATAATATTGAACCTGACCGAAAGTATTTTTCCCAGTATCTCCTTGGTCGTCGTTTTTCCGTTTGTACCCGTTATGCCGATTATCTTTGCGTTGTGAAGCTTTCTCCACTGCATAGCGAGCTGCCCGAGCGTCTTTTCGACATCGTCAGAATATATTACCGGATAATTGCCTTCATTATTATATGTATCGCTTACCACGCATACCGAAGCGCCTGAACCGCATGCCTGAGGCACAAAGTCATGCCCGTCGAAATTATTTCCTTTCAGGGCAAAATAGATACTGCCTTCTATTATAAGCCTGGAATCAGTATTTCCTCCCGTAACGAAAATGCCGCCGTCCGTATGTTCTGTTTTTGATATTCCGCACGCTTTAAGAAGTTCTGACAGCCTTACCATCAGTTTCCTCCGGTTAGATTTATTACTGTTTCGCGGTCTGAATAGGGATATTTTACACCGTCTGTTTCCTGATAGCTCTCGTGCCCTTTCCCGGCTATGATCACAACATCCCCGGTCCCGGCCATTGAGATCGCTTTGGCAGTTGCCTCCCGCCTGTCCGGTATTTCTGTCCAATTCCCGGCGGACATCCCTTTTACGATCTCAGCGATGATCACTGCGGTATCTTCATACCTTGAATTATCGCCGGTCACGATCACCTTATCAGAAAGTTCTGAGGCTATTTTACCCATAACAGGCCTCTTTTCGTGATCCCTGTTCCCCCCGCATCCGAAAACTGTAATTATTTTCCCGGAGCTGAATTCCCTTACTGTCTGTAAAGTTCGCAGAAGAGCGTCAGGCGTGTGCGCATAATCTACATAAACCGTAAAATCGCCTTCATAGACTTTTTCCAGCCTTCCGGGTATCAGGACGGGTTGTGAAAAAGACGAAACGATCTTCTTTATCGGGATACCTGCTTTATGCGCTGCAAGAACTGCTGCGGAAATGTTCATTGCCTGAAATCTTCCGTTCAGATTTGTGCCGATCGTGTACTGCTCTCCGAAGAAATCAAAGTCTATTTCGAGTCCCTGTTTTTTATACCTTATATCTTTTATATAGATGTCTGAATCTTTGATTTTTTCTGAATATGTCATTTTCTCGCATTCCGTTGAAGATCTGATCAGATCGAAGCGGCTGTCGTCGGCGTTCAATACAGCGGAACCGGTCTTTTTTAAATGTTCGGCGAAAAGATTTGACTTTGCTTTTGCGTACTCGTCCATTGTAAGATGAAAATCAAGATGGTCCTGACTCAAATTTGTAAAGACCGCGCAGTCGAACATCACATCCTCCACCCTGTGCAGAGACAAAGCGTGTGACGATACTTCCATTACTGCACATTTGAGACCGCTGTCAGTCATTTCCTTAAAATACCTCTGTAGAAATACTGCGTCCGGAGTGGTTCTCGAAGGAACGAATTTCCTTTTTCCGAGATCATATTCTGTTGTGCCGAGAAGTCCGCATTTTATTTTGTTCATGTTAAGTATATGCCTGAATATATAAGCAGTCGATGTTTTCCCGTTCGTACCTGTAATTCCGGTAAGTCTCAGCCTCTCCGCCGGACGGCCGTAAACAACGGCGGCCACCTTTGACTGCACGGATCTTGAATCGCGGACTTTAATATATGTAATGTTGGGGAATTTCCTTATTATTTCAGTTTCGTATATGACTGCGCAGGCTCCCGATTCAACCGCATCCGCAGAAAATGAAGCTCCGTCGGATGTCAGACCTTTTACAGCTATGAAAAGCGAATTTTTGAATTTTTCTCTCGAGTCCGAAAAAACATGCTGAATATCGGCGTCTCTGAAGTTATCAATTTTAAGAGTTGCGATCTCAGATATTACTTTACTTAACTTCATAGTCTTTCTTTCTTGCCTTTTTTTGATATGACTGAAAAATTATTTCTGCAGAAAAGACTGCACAGCCTGTCAGTCCCGTCCAGGTTCTCGTATATTTCAGACTGCCTGTAAACATTACCGCTTCCCACGACGACAGGTTCTATCCCGGAAGTATACATCAGCTTTACGGCTTCTCTCAGCGAAAGATTTCTGACCTCCGGTTTCTCGAGCATTATATTCCGCCTTACAGGTTCAACCTCCTCACCATAAAGGACGATTATGTCATTTTTGTTCATAACTGTGAAAGGATGTCTTGACTGGCTTCTTACTATCTCCGTTCCTTCAGAAATTTTATATCTTATATTTCCTGCTTTCAGTAATTTCTCCGCCTCCGATATTTTCATGCCTGTAAGATCAGGAACTTCGATCGCCGAACTTCCTTTGTCATTACGCACGATAAGCTTGGATCTGTCGATGTCGTATATCCTGCTTATAATATTCCTGAACACCGGGGCTGAGACAGTACCTCCATAATAATTACCTTTGGGAGAATTGATTATGACAAGGCAGACAAGCCTGGGATCATCATAAGGGACCATTCCAATAAAACTTGCGTCGTAAACTGTTTTGGAATATTTCCCGTCTACAACTTTCTGAGATGTACCTGTTTTTCCTGCGACCTTTAAGCCGTCGATCTCAGCATTCGATCCGGTACCGTTCACTACAGCGTATCTCAGTATATTCCTCACTCTTTCTGAAGCTTTTTCGCTAATCACCCTTCTGACGGGAACAGTATCGTTCTTTTTAACGATCCTGTTATTCTTATCGATCACGCCTTTCACTATCATCGGCTTTAAGAGAGTGCCGCCGTTCGCGATCGCGCAGTACGCTGTGACCAGTTGAAGCGGGGTTACCGTTATACCCTGGCCGAAACTTAGTGTGGGCTGAGTAGTCTTACTCCAGTTCCTTACTTTCATCAATGAGCCGCTGACTTCACCCGTCAGCTCTATTTCCGTTTTATTCCCGAACCCGAAATCCCTCAGGTACTCAAAATGCCTGTCCTTTTCTACTCTGATCATAGCCTGAAGCGTCCCCACATTGCTAGACTGACCGATAACATCATTAAAGCTCATATGCTCATTTTCGTTCTTGTGAGAGTCTTTTATTTTAAATCTTCCGAGCTCATAACCTTCATTACTGCAGAAGAACACTTCCTCCTCGTCAACCATATTCTCTTCAAAAAGTATCGCAGCCGATATTCCCTTAAAAGTCGATCCCGGCTCGTAAACATCTGTTACCGCCTTATTTTTTCTGTTGAACGGGTCGTATTCGCTCGGCTTATTAGGATCGAAATCAGGATAACTTGCCATGGCCAGGATCTCGCCGGAATTAGGCTCCATTATTATTACTGTACCCTTTTCGGCTTTCCATTTTTCAGCCGCTTTCGCAAGCTCATCTTCCGCTATCCTCTGATAATTGTCGTCTATCGTTAAAACTATGCTCTTCCCCGGAACCGGTTCTTTTCTGCTTATCTCCGCACCGTAATATTTGTTCAGCCTTCCGTCCTGATGTACCAGCTCCCAACCGTCGGTACCGTCGAGTTCCTCTTCGAACTCCTTTTCAATTCCGCTTAAACCTTTCCCGTCTATATCGGTATATCCGATTATCTGCCCGGCGAGTCTGTTCTGCGGATAGATCCTGTTGGCGGTCGATTTGAATGATGCCGCTGATTTTTCTTCGTTAGTCAGGCAGGAATAGATATCCACTTTCTCTTTTTCGGTAAGTTTATTGTCAACCCAGACGAACCCGTTTTTTGACTTCAATATCTCGGAATATTTTTTCCTGTCTCTCCCGGTAACGAAAGAAACTCTTCCGGCAAGGCTGTTTTTATCCTTCACTACCCTTGTATTGACGCCAAAGGCATAGTTAATACCGATGTTCTCGGCGAGTTTGGAATATTTTCTGTCGTATATGTTTCCTTTGGGGGCATAAACTGTTATTTTCTTCTTTGACTGTTCAGAGTACCTTTTTGAATAATGATCATGCCTGTTTATCTGCGTGTCGTATAATTTTAATGCTATTGTTGAATATGCGATGATACTGAGAGCGAAGAGAAATATCAGCCTTGAGTAATGTTTTCTTTCAACATCCGAACCATTATTTTTAACTGTTATCCCTTTTCTGACCATTATTTATCAGTTCTCCGACTTTTTTTCACCCCTGGTAAGAAGGGCGAGGTTTACTCTGGTTTCAAAAAGCTGAGGCATTTCGTTAGAATAAACTGTCCTGAAAACCTCATTTTTGTCAATTACGGTGAAACTTTTTATCTCTGAACCCGACTCGACCATTTTAAGCCGTGCGCCGGCAAAATCCCTAAGCTCGGTATAGGATACTGTTTTATCGTAATCCGCCATCATCCTGTCAAGTTCTTCAGCCAGAAGTTTTTTCTCGATCTTCAGATCTCCCGTCTCCTTAATAACGGATTTTATCTGAGACTGCATTGAAATATACAGGCCGAAGATCAGAGCCATTAAACCTATAATGAATAATTTGTCGAAAGACTGAAATCTTTTTTTCAGGACTTTTGCCCCGTTGCCTCTAACATACATATTCTGTTTCATACACTCCTCCGATAAATATTAAATCTTACTAAATGCCCTGAGCTTAGCGCTTCTCGCCCTTGAATTTGTTGCAGTCTCCTCTTCAGATGCGGTCAGAGGTTTTTTTGTTAGCGCGCTGACGACCGGTTTATTCCCGCATACGCAGACCGGAAAATTTTTCGGACAGATACATCCTTCCGAACGATCCTTAATAAAATTCTTAACGATCCTGTCCTCGAGAGAATGATACGACATCACAACGCATCTTCCTCCCGGTTTCAAAATATCCATGCTGAACTTGAGAACGACTTCAAGTTCTTCCAGTTCTCTGTTCACTTCTATTCTGACCGCCTGAAATATCCTCGAAAGCGTCTTTATCCTGAAATTCGACGGTGTGACTGAAGCGATAATACCCGTAAGTTCTTTTGTGGTGCCGATGACCTTTTTCTCCCGCTGCGACACTATCGCAGCCGCGATCTTTCTTGACCTGTTCTCCTCGCCGTATTTGAAGAAAATGCCGGTCAGTTCTTCTTCCGGATAATTATTGACGACCTCGAGAGCCGATATTTCATCATCCCTGTTCATTCTCATATCAAGTCCTGACTCAGACATGTATGAAAAACCTCTTGCGGCGTCGTCGATCTGCCTTGATGAAAGCCCCAGATCAAGCAAAATGCCGTCGAATTTCATGCCGAAGACTATCTCATCCAGTTCGTTCAGCCTCGAGAAGCTTATCTGATGAGCCTTGAAGTTATTGTAATCTCTGAGTAACTCTGAGGCATACTTTACCGCTTCGGCATCCCTGTCGACAGCCAGTACGAACCCTGCAGGATCGATCTCATCCAGAATGGCTTTTGAGTGTCCGCCGCCGCCCAGAGTGCAGTCGAGATAAGTCCCTTTTCTGTCAGTAATAAGAAGGTTGAGCGTCTCTTTTAGCATTACCGGTATGTGATAGCCGACGGTTTTCATATATTTTAAGCCTGTTAAATGCAAAACCGCTACCGAAGTAGCGGAGGAGTAAACTTATTTTAAAGATCTAGCTGCGTTTGCTGAACATGTCGTCGAAACCTGCGTCCGGCGCGAGTTTTGAAATTCCTTTCATGTACTCATCAAAGTCCCGCTTTGACCAGACCTGGATCTTTTCGCCGTCGCCCTGGAGAACGAGGTCTTTTCCCTGACCGATGAATTCCAGGAATTCTTTCGGGAACGAAAGCCTGTCGGAATTGTCGAGCGACGCCTCTCCGCAGTAGGATGTAAGGAATCTTATTCTGACCGGAGTATCGAGGCCTTCCACCTTCTCGTCATAAAATTTTTTCCAGGACCTTTCTGTAAAAATGTAGAAAAATGGATATTTCTTTTTCGATCCGTACAGTTCAACATTCTGTTTCAGCAGATGATAATTGGAATTATTCTTTTCTTCCTCATGAAGTCTTTTTATGATCTTCTTGAAGTTTATTCTTCCCTTTTCATCGACTGAGTAGCTGTATTTTTCTGAAAAGCTGTTCATTTTCCCCATTTTCATACATTTTTATACACTCGATACTAAAATTATAACATTTGTCATGATTTGTCAAGAGATAAAATATTTTTTTTTAGAAATAAAAAAGGCCGTCGTGCGCGGCCTTATACAGAATCGGTGATATAAAATTTAATCGACGATCGAGCCGATATTTTCACCCATGACGAACCTCTTCAGGTGTCCGGATTTCAGCAGGTTGACAACGCCTATCTTCAGTTTGTTTTCCATACTGAAACTTATCGCGGTGGTATCGAGAACTCTCAGATTCTTGTTCAGAACATCAATGTAAGATATTCTTTCGATCTTGACAGCCGAGGGATTTTTGACGGGGTCCGAATCATATATACCGTCAACTTTTGTCGCTTTAATGATGATCTCCGCATTTATCTCTCTCGCCCTCAGAACTGCGGCAGTGTCTGTAGTAAAATACGGATTTCCGGTACCTCCTCCGAAGATCACTACTCTTCCCTTCTCAAAATGTCTGAGAGCTCTTCTTATAACTATAGGCTCGGCGATCGAGTCCATCGGTATCGAGCTTTGTATGACCGTTTCGATCCCTTCAAGTTCCAGTGCGTTCTGTATGGCAATTGAGTTTATTATCGTGGCAAGCATTCCCATCTGGTCGGCCTGCACTCTGTCCATGTTCTTCGCGTTCTCTGAAAGTCCCCTGAAAATGTTGCCGCCGCCTATTACTATCCCGATCTGAACGCCGAGATTGTAAATATCCTTGACCTCTTTGGCTGTTTTCTTTACCACATCAGGATCTATACCGTACCCCTGGCTTCCGACCAGAGCCTCGCCTGACAATTTAAGGAGAATTCTTTTGTATTTAGCTTTTTCCATTATCGCGCCGTCCTGTTTTTCATATAAAAAAAAGGCTCCGAATTATCGAAGCCCTTAAACTAATTAGCTGCCTATCTGGAATCTGACGAATTTATCGACTTTGATGTCAACTCCCGCCTCTTTCGCAACTGAATCTATAAGTTCTTTTACTGACATTTTTTCTTTTACATATTCCTGCTCTAAAAGGCATGATTCCGCGAAGATCTTTCCTTTTCTGCCCTCAACGATCTTTTCTATGATGTTGTCAGGTTTGTTGGCGTTCTTGGGATCTTCTTTTAGCTGACCTTTTATGATCTCTAACTCGCCTTTCACGAATTCAGGATCCAGATCGTCTGAAGATATAGACTTGGGAGCCAGCGAAGCTATCTGAAGTGTAAGATTCTTTGCAAGATCCTGTAAAACTTCATTTGACGATTTTGATTTATCACTGAGGTTCAGCTTTATGATCACTCCGACCTTGAAATTCATGTGGATATAATATGAAACGAGATCTCCTTCCATCCTGTCGTACTCGACTATAGTGATATTCTCGCCTAACTTTGCTCTGATCTCAGTAAGTTTTGCCGTGACATCTTCAGATTCGAATTTCGAAAAATCTCCGCTGAAAGCTATTTGAGACATCTCTTCTCCGAATTCATTGAATTCCGCCGTATTTCTAACAGGTTCGGTCTCGCATGTGAGCTTCAGCATTGAAACGGTTCTGCTGTCATCCGACAATTTGCAGAAAATCTTTCCGTGATTCGTTTCGTTGCTGAGTCTTTTAGCCGCTTTGGCCATACCTTTTTCTCTTAATATCTTAACTGCCTCATCGAAATCGCCGTTTGCTTCAGAAAGGGCTTTTTTACAGTCCATCATCGGCGAACCCGTCGATTTTCTCAGATCAGCTACCATTTTTGCTGATATTTCTGCCATCTTTTATCTCCGGTACTTTTATTTTTACTCTTTTTCAGCCTGGGGTTCTTCAGCGCCGTCTTCTTTTTCGACAGTCTTTCTCAGAGGTCTTTTCGGAACTCTTTTTCTTTCAGCGGCTTCAGTATCTTCATGCTGAACTCTACCCTCATCACCTGCTTTGATGTTCGCTACCTGGCTGGCTTCAAGAATATAATCGCTGAAAACCTTTGTGATCAGACCGATCGATTTAAATGCATCATCGTTTGCCGGGATAATATAATCTAT
>JAQVNT010000310.1 GCA_028702975.1 Candidatus Delongbacteria bacterium | reverse complement strand
AGAGTGCCTACACCTTCAAATTCCAGAAGTTCAGGGTCGGAAAGAGCAGCTTTGGTTACAAGCGCTCCGTACTCTTTGTATCTTGCCGGCCGTACATATTCCTCGATCACATCACACGGCGAGAAAGGCGCCTTATACTCCCACGGCCATGTCCGTTCAACCGGAAGACCGCCGACCAGACAGAGATATGATGAAATTTTCATCCTTTCGTTATGGTATCCGAGAATAACATTACACATTCCCGGCGCTACGCCTATGTCTGTAACGGCAGTAACACCGTGCTTCTTTGCGAGTTTGTCCAGCGGAGAAGAGTCTTCAGGAAAAAATGCAATATCGACCACATTTTTCCCGCATTCGATCGCTGTTCTGACCGTTTCATAACCCATGAATCCCGGCACAGCATCGACGACTATATCGGAGTCTGCTATGAGCTTGCTGAGCTTTGCTTTGTCGCGCAGATCAGTTACAGATGTCTTGATCCCGTGCTCTTTTTTTAGTATGTCAAGCGCTGATCTATTTATATCGGCCACTTTCACATCATATTGACCGTTAAGATCACGGGCAATAGCACTCCCGACCATCCCGGCGCCCAGTACAGTTATTTTCATAAAACTCTCCTATTTGCTGAGTACGAATTTGTTCGTTATCAGATAACCGTTCTTAAGTGTGTCGGGGTCGGATGATGCTCCCTGTTCGTAAATATAACCTTCGAATTCCGCCTCAATAATTTCCTCAGGTACAAGGCGAAGTATTTTTACAGAAGTCTGCCCGGCATTCCCGCTTGAACTGTTTATATAATAATTCCCGTACTCAGCTGATGCCATTTCTATCTTGTTCAGTGAATTGTCGCTGATGTACACGATTGAGTCTGCATCTGTTCCGTCCCACCTTAGCTTTACAGTCCATTTATCTCCTGAAGTCGTCTCTGCAGAAAATGTATATGTATTGCCGTACTGATATAAACACTCCACAAAGCTTCTTGCTGTAAAGCTTATCTCCGATTCTATCCCGTCAGGATTATTTACCGGGTTCTGAGCTAAAGTGACCATGAGCCCGTTCGTAAATTCAGGCGGATCATTATTCTCTTCATCGCAGGAAGTTATTAACATCACTGCAATTATCCCGACCGATGCAAGTGCAATAACCTTTTTCATAAAGACCTCCGTTTAAATTTTAATCGTTCCTTCTGTCCATAAGATACCATTTATCTGATTCAGACAACACTTTTACTTCTGTTTTCTCTTCTTTTTTAACAGATTCGCCTTCACTAACTAATTTCTTTGATGCGAATCTTCCGTATGGAGATTGAGGATATTTTTCCTTCAGTTCCGTATATATTTCTGCCGCTTTTTCATAGTTTTTGAGTTTATTTTCCTCTATCATTGCGGCTGCCTGGAGAATTTGAGGAGAAAGAGGGCTGTCCTCGTATTTTCTGGCAATCTTCAAGTAATCATCCGCAGCTTCCTGATACAGTGAGTCAATGAATTTTCCCGATGAAATATTGAATAAGTACCTGGCAGAGTCTTCAACGACTTCTACAGGCTCCAGTCCCCTTTTTATTCTGATGTAATTAGCTCCGGCAGTTTCAGGATATTTTTGAAGTATAGAATCCGATAAGTTTTTATATCTTGAACTGTCAGCAAGTAAAAGAGAGAGCAAAGCTCTTGAAGCTTTGTGCGGATAGTTCTCTTCCTTGGACAATTCTTCAAAAAGAACTAGAGCTGTATCCTGAAGCCCCATTTCGAACATAGCTGTCTCAGCGAGTGAATGTTTGTCTTTTATGTAGGACGATTCAAGATTTTTATTCTGCTTAATAAGCTCATTTGTCATTTTTTCATCTTCAGATCTTGCCAGTTTTGCTTCAGTACTGTCTTTTTTCTCATGATATCCTTCAACTTTGCGCCTTAAAGCCCTAAAATCCCTTATAAGATTCTTCTTGGAAACCGCCTTCTGATAATATTCATTCCTTCTGTCATAATATCCGCTTGAATCGTACATATTTTCCGCAGACGGAAAATCTTTCTTAAGATCGAAATAGTATTCACCAAAATAATAAGCGGCCTCAGAAAGATCCGGTCCGTTATTCTGATCTTTCACATTGGTCCTCAATATTTCATCCAGCTTATCGTAGGCTTCATTTTCCATTCTGTTCTGAACATAAAGATCGGCTAATTTGATATCGCCCTTGAGTGAATATGCCGCAAACTCCTGATCAGAAGTTATTTTTTCAAGAATTGAAACAGCCTCTTCAACGTTTCCGAGATTTTTTTTTGCCTCGGCTAATTTAAGTGTGTAAAGAAAGATCTTCTCGCGTTCATCGTTAATCTCGATAAGCTTTTTATTTATTTCTGCTGAAGTTTTGTGATCCTTTAATTTTTCCGCCAGTTCGGAACTGCTTTGGAGAACAGATATCCTGTCGATGTCTGTCTCGGCCTTGTCCGCGGATCTAAGCAGGTTTTCCAGAGCTTTTACGCTGTCTCCCTGCGACAGGCTCATTTCAGCAGTTAGTTTAAGTATTTTATAAGGTTCTATATCGATATCATCCGCGCTGATACTCTCCATAAGTTTCCCTGCTTCATCA
>JAQVNT010000309.1 GCA_028702975.1 Candidatus Delongbacteria bacterium | reverse complement strand
ATGGGAAGGTCAATTTTGAGGGTGGTTACTCTCATCATAATAGGCCTGATCACTGCTCCGATACCAAGAATAAGAGCGATATTACAGATGTTGCTGCCGATTATATTACCGATACCTATGTCGCCGCGGTCAGAAAGATTGGCCATGAAACTCACGAACAGTTCGGGAAGTGAAGTTCCGAAAGCGACTACGGTCAGTCCGATTATGAAAGAATCGATATTGTATGATCTCGAAAGTGCTTCCGCGCCTTTTATTAAAGACCCGCCTCCTCTGATCAGAATGTAAAGTCCTCCCGCGAGAAAAACTGCCAGAAGTATTATATTCTGTGTTTCAAGGACCGATCTTATATTTTGAAGCATCTATATTCCCGTTAAAAAAATTAAAAGTCTATCAGCGGTATAATTATTTTTTCGAGCTGATATTTAAAATACCTGTCTGTCATGGTGGCAATAAAATCCCTTACTTTTTCCGCACTCTTCGTACCTGAAACATAATCTGAGTTCTTCGAATCGAGGAAATGCCTGAAGATATCTGACGACCTGTTGTCCGATTCAATATCTTCCAGAAATGTACTGAACAGTATCTCGAAACCTTTTTCGATCTTTTTCCTCTCCGGCTTGAGCTTTTCATTTAAATAAATAGCACGGTAGTTGAAGCTCTTCAGCTCTCTTAAAGCGTCTGCCGTTCTTTCGGAAAATTCAAGATGATCTTTGTCCCAGCTGTTGACTATAATGTCTTTTACGAGAGTGTCGATTATTGAGCTGTTGTTCTTACCGAGTACATCGGAAACATTTGAAGGAATGTCGTCTCTGGAGATCAGTTTGAGCCTGATCGCATCCTCGATGTCGGTTCCGATATAAGCTATCGTGTCAGACATTCTTATCACGCAGCCTTCAAGCGTCATAGGACTGTCATCATCACCGAAAACCGTTTCCCTGTTCAGATATTTCAGCAGATCTTTTTCTGTCTTTGATCTGTCAGGGTAGAGCTTGTCCTCATTTATCTCTCCGTTATGCGACACGATGGCGTCTTTTGTCTGAAGGGTCAGGTTCATACCCTTCCCCTTATACGACTGCTTCTCGACTATGTAAAGACTGTGCACATTATGAGAAAAGCCGCCTATACCCGCAGCTCTGCACAGCCTGTCGAGATATTTCTCGCCGTCGTGCCCGAAGGGCGTATGACCGAGGTCATGACCGAGCGCCGCCGCTTCGATCAGGTCCTGGTTAAGGGAAAGCGACTTGCCTATAGTCCTTGCCACCTGCGCAACGTACTGAATATGGACTATCCTGTTGGTTATCTGCTCGTCTAAAAGGGATGAAAAATATATGACCTGTGTCTTTCCGGCAAGGCGCTTGTACGCTCCGGAATACATGATTCTGTCGCGGTCTATAGAGAACGGCGGCCTGATCTCGTCTGCAGTTTCGCCTGATCTTACGGCATCGGAATTCTTGCAGGCGAACGGAGAAAGCAGCGAATCGTATTTACTTTCTACCGACCTTCTTATTTCCGCATAATCCTTCAATCTTCCTCCTCCAAATCCGTCACTCTGAGTTCCCGCGTCTTGAAATGATAATCGACTTCGATCATGTACTTCTGCTTTCCTATCTCCTCTCTGGCTATCACATGCGGAAATCCTTCTTTTTTGAAAACCCTCATGATAAATTCGCCCGACCAGTTCCTCGTTACAAGTCCCGCTGCCTCAAGTTCTTCCGGCGTTGTCAGGTTCTCATTTTCAGGATCGTCCGTCACCCAGTAGCCGTTGATGTCGTATTGAGCCTGGATCAGTTGAACATTGACCATGACCGCGCTCTTTAGAGCCGAAACTACGGCGGTCTTTATATATATTCTGTACGAAATAACCGCTACCGAGGCAAGAACTGCTATAATTGAAGTAACTGTTATCAGTTCAATAAGCGAAAATCCCTTCCGGAAGCGGTCTTTCATATCAAAATGTCTTATTTTACTTTAATGCCGAGTCTTTTCAGCAGAGGTTTTTCGCTTACGGGACGGCCTCTGAATTTTTTGAAAAGAACATTCATGTCCTCGCTGTCGCCCTTTTCCAGGATGTTCTCCATGAATTTCCTGCCCATTTCCCTGTCGAGAATGTTCTTCTTTTCCTCGAAAGCCGAAAAAGCGTCCGCATCCAGAATATTGGCCCACATGTAGCTGTAGTAACCGGCCGCGTACCCTCCCGCGAAAACGTGCGTGAATGCCGCTTCCATGTATGAATCCTCTATAAAAGGGATCTCGTTGTATTTAACATACATTTTCTTATAAACCTCATGCGCGGACGGCATCTTTTTCTTCAGGCTTTCCGTATGGTGCAGGCTCATGTCGAACATACCGAAGGTGATCTGCCTTCTGGTGCCGACGGCTTCCATGAAGCTGTTGGACTTGACAAGCCTGTCCATGAGTGCAGCCGGCATTGTTTTTCCGGTCTTGTAGTGCTTTGTTATTATTTTGAGTCCGGCTTTACTTGTGGCAAAATTCTCATGGAACGATGAAGGCAGCTCGACGACATCCCACTTCACATGAGCGCCGGATGTCGAGGACAGCTCGGTAAGGCTCAGCGCTCCGTGGAG
>JAQVNT010000308.1 GCA_028702975.1 Candidatus Delongbacteria bacterium | reverse complement strand
AGCCTATAAAGGTGTTTACTGAATTTAATCCTAAGTACGTTTGGTCAAATATTACAATGACCACTGAAGCCAACAAGATTATTATACATGTTTCTGAAAAAGCTATTTTCAATTATTTGGAATGGTTTAAAAAAATTCAATCATTGAAAGATTGGCTGGATGTTAGAATACAGATCGGAGAAAGAAACATCGAAATAGAATTTATTTAGATAATTTATAGCCAAATTAAGCAAAGATGTTAAAAGGGACACAATTGAAAATTGACAATAAGAAAAAAGAACAGATGAAAGAAATTATTTCTCTTTGGGGAATTCAGTCAGTACAGGAGATCGAAAAGATATGGGAAAGTGACGTTTACACTTTTGTTCTTCCTGACGGAAATAAAGCTGTTATCAAGAGGATCTGCGAAGCAAATGATGAGAACATTCGCCGTCACAGGTTCTGCCATGAAGTTGTCAGGCATCTTAACGCACATAATATCCCAATAACTGTACCTATATCTAATGCTGAAGACAATACGCTTGTTACACATGACGGACAGCTTTATATAATCATACCGTATATACAACACGAGCGAAACAAAGATTCTACAGATCCGGTTGTTCTGCGCAGGCGTTTATTCAACATAGGAAACTCGTTAGCACTGATGCACAAAGCTTTAGCAGAATTCCCAAGTGAAAATATAAACGAATATGTCTGGCAGGCTCCGCTCTCAGAAGAAATGATCAACTATCGAAGTCAGCAGCTTTTAGGCTGTTTAGAAGGTGAAGAACTGGTAAGAATTGAATCCGTTTTAGCCGCGCTTGTACCTGAAATGAATAAAGCATTCTACGGTTTGCCCGAACAGCTGATTCACCGTGACTGCCATTACGCCAATATCCTTTTGCATGATGACAGAGTTGCCGCATTCATTGACAACGATCATTTCAGTATAGGTCCGCGAATTCTCGATCTTGGATATTTTCTGAATTCATTGATGAAATTCCATCCTGAAGGTTTCCTCGAACCAGAGGAGTGGATTGACGCTGTAAAACCTTTCCTTCAGGGCTACTGCTCTCAAATCACATTGAGTCGGTTGGAAACTGAGGCTCTCCATTATGCGATTGTCTCAATTCCGATGCAGTTTGTCGGCTGGTGTTATGAAACCGGCAGGAACGAATTAGGCAGGTCAATGTTGTCTGCAATGGAATGGATGTACGAACATATCGCAGAATTACGGTCGTGCGTAATGGATTCAATACGATCCGGTGAGCATGATTTAGATAATGAAATAATTGAACTCGGTTTAGATGTTCGTTCCGCTTTAGAATATTCAAAGGAAGACAGGATCGAAGAATGGGTTCATAAATACTGTACAACAGGAAAATGGGCAAATCATGGACTCTCAAAAGGATTGAAACTGATAAAAAGATGGTGGAATGGCCCATTGGAAATAGATATTCTATCTTTAGTTAGAAAAGTCGGACCCGAACAGGACAGGAGTTATCAGGTCACAAAAGAATACTGGGATAATCGAATTTCTATGATGTCAGGATCATTCAAAGATCTTCTTTCGATACCGCCTCTGATCGCTGAATACGTTGAAGGGGAGTTAAAACTAGCTGACGGGAACACAAGATGCGGAACAATGGAATATCTAGGATGGAATAAATGCTGGGTAATCATATGGTACAACTCTGAAAAAGATTTTATTGAACATAGTAAGTTTCTTAAACAATCAGGTATATTATCATAATCGGAGCTAATTATTGTTGTATAAATACGCACATAAAAACGACTATTCCGATCTTGCGAGCGGTAAAGTAATTTACAGCATCCCGGGTTCATCAGCTTTTCCGTTAAGACTGATGAGTGAGATATTTCAGCTGTGCCTTGAATTTATTCCCCGGAAAGATAAATTTACGATCTATGATCCGTGCTGCGGGAGTGCTTATCATCTTACAGGCCTGGCTTTCATGTTGCCCGATAAAATTAATAAGATCATATGCTCAGATATAAACAATGATATTATATATAAGGCAGGAATGAATTTAAGCCTATTAAGTGCAGTCGGAATTGATAAAAGGATCTCTGAAATAAATGAACTTATCCAAAAATTCGACAAAGATTCTCATAAAGAAGCTTTAGGCAGCGCAAAAAGACTTAAGGATATTATTCAAGGTCAGACAATAAATACTGTCGCATACATTGATAACATTTTAAATTCTGATCTCAAGAAACTTAATAATGAAATTGTCGATATTATATTCGCCGATATACCGTATGAGAACCTTGAAAAATGGCAGAGTAACCCGACCGGGAAAGATGAAGTCCGGATAATGCTCGAAAATCTTCTCAGGATCGCTACAAAAGATAATGTCATCGTAATAGCCTCAACAAAAAAGCAGAAAATTGTTCATGAAAAATATAGACAGGTCAAGAAACTTACAGCCGGAAAAAGAAAGATATCATTTCTGAAGTTAATCTAATTGACAAAGGTATTGTATGCAACAGAACCGACACAATACACAACGCAAAAATACAATTCGCACACAAGGAGAATATATGAAAGTCATAACAATTATTGGTG
>JAQVNT010000307.1 GCA_028702975.1 Candidatus Delongbacteria bacterium | reverse complement strand
AAATCAAGAATATCGGCGTCTTTGCAGGCTCTCTCGACCTGTTCTTTCGTCGCGTCAAGGTCTGCGTAAATTATGTTCTTCATGATAGTATCATTGAACAGAAGCGCGTCCTGAAATACGATCGAAATGTTCTTTCTGTAATCATCAACTTCAAGGTTCGTTATCTTTTTGCCGTTGAAGCGTACGCAGCCTTCTTCAGGATCGTAAAACCTCAATATCAGATTGATGATAGTTGATTTTCCTGCGCCGCTCGGTCCTACTATGGCGACAGACTCGCCGTCCTCGATCTTGAAGCTGACATCATTTAAGGCTATCTTATCCTTTTCCTTCTCGTATCTGAACTTTACATTTTCGAACTGTATTTCGCCCCGAGTATTGTCGATAGGCTCGGGATTTTCAGCAACATTAAGCTCATCCGGGTATTCGATATATTCGTAGATCCTGTCGATAGAGACGAAAGCGGAAATAGTGAAGATCATCGTGCCGGAAAGCTCAAAAATAGGCTCGAAGAGGTTCCTGACAAGCATGATGAAAGCGATAAGGATACCAAGCGAAATCTCACTGTCAGTCAGAAGGCGGATACCGTAAACGATGATCGTTACATAGAACGCGTGCCAGAATATGGTGGCCACAACTTCGAACATCCTGTTCGCTATACCCAGCTTGATGCTGTCTTTAATGTACTCCCTGGTCTTCTTCAGATGTCTCGATGCCTCATAATTTTCGTTACCGAAAGCCATGACGATCTTGATATTCGAAAGCACTTCCTGCAGAAAACCCAGCAGACGGCCCCACTTTTCCGATGTCCTCTTCCTGTATTTCTTGAAAAAGTTCATGACGAAAGTAACACAGACATACTGGATACCGATAAGCACGAGAACCGCAAGTGTTATCTTCCAGCTCAGATAAAAAAGCATGGTCATTGAAAAAAGTATCTTTAAGAAAGCGTTAAAAAAATCAAAAAAAGCATCGGAAGCGAGATATGAAACAGAACCGACATCGTTGTTCATTCTTGATGTGATCTCACCCGAAACCCTTTTAGAGTAAAATACGGGTGATTTTAAGAGAAGTGCATTGAAAAGCTTTTCCCTGATATCTTTTCTGATATTGTACTGAAGATACCATCTTATGTAGATATGTCCTAAAAAAAGTCCGCTGAAAACAATGAACATTATAGTAATAATCGTAAAGAAAGTGTTCAGTGAGAATATATCTTTAAGCGGAATGATGTCGTCAACGCAGTACTGAATGAAGAGAGGCGGCAGTGTTATGAGCATATTGCTTATAATATCGAAAAATGCAAGAGTAAGGATGATCCATTTGTACTTGGCCATGAACCTGTACAGCTTTGGCAGTCTCGTGAGCATCTGTCTGTAGGAAATATCGTATTTGTTGTGCTCTTTATCCATTATGACCGTTCGGATGATTTTTCTTTAACTGTTCGTTCCAGAGCTTTCTGTACTCACTCGACTGAACGGCGAATAAAGTCTCATGATCGCCCGTTTCAATTATTCTTCCGCCCTTGAACACGAAAATTCTGTCGGCATCAACAACGGTCGAAAGTCTGTGCGCGATGATGATCGAAGTCGGCTTTTTCATGACCAGCTTCATAGTTTCGGATATCATGCTTTCGGACTGAGTGTCTAAAGCAGAAGTCGCCTCATCGAAAATGACAATGTTGGGATTTCTCAGGATAAGCCTGCAGATCGATATTCTCTGCTTCTCGCCGCCGGAGAAATTCTTTCCCTTTTCCTCTACCATTGTATCGAGCCCCTGAGGCAGTTTGTTGACAAGTTCTTCGAGAAGCGTCGTTCTGACAGCGCTCATTATCTCTTCATCAGAGACTCTTTTGGTTGCGCCGTAAGCAAGATTTTCCCTTAGAGTAGCCACGAACATGTCCGTTTCCTGAAAGACGACGCCGATGTTTTTTCTCAAAAGCCTGAGGCTGTATTCGGTCAGCGGCTTGCCGTCCAAGAGTATTCTGCCGTTATCGGGGTCGTAAAATCTGAAGATCAGGTTCGTGATTGTTGATTTACCGCTGCCCGATTCGCCTACGAAAGCTATCGTTTCGCCCGCGTCTATATGAAATGACATATCGAAAAGTACCTGCTTATTCTTCTCGTATGAGAAATTAACATTCTGAAATTCGATCTCGCCCTTTATCGCCGCATTCTTGATCGGATTTGGAACCTCAGTAACTTCAGGCACTTCGTCAAGGTAAGCTTTTACCCTCTGAACGCCGACGATACTTTCCTGGAACCTGTTCACGGCCATAACGATCGCGAAAACGGGCCAGATATACTGGATAGAATACATCCACATTGTAATAAGCTCGCCGATGCTCATTTTGTCAATTATGATCATATAGCTTCCGATCCAAAGAACAAGCAGAGGTGTGAAATTCCTCAAGAACATTGTAACTGCTCTGAGCTGACTCCTCACCGAAGCTATATTCAGAGCCTGATCGATTATTGAGTCCGACCTGAAAGAATAGATCATTTCCTCATACTTCTTCTGAACAAATACCTGAATCACCTTGATCAGAGTTATCCGTTCCTGAAGATATCCGATCAGTTTTGATTCTTTCTCCC
>JAQVNT010000306.1 GCA_028702975.1 Candidatus Delongbacteria bacterium | reverse complement strand
AGCAGCTGAGCAGGTCTGATGAACGGATCAGTTCTGTCGCCGACGGTCTTGAAGAGGATATCGAAAAGATATCGCTTGTCGTAAACAGATTTTCGAATATTTCTTCAGACAAAGAATTTAAAATGTACGACACGGGTCTGATCATCTCCAGAGCTGCAGACTATATTTCCAGACGGCTTCCGTCGGAATCCGGCCGAATTGACCTGGAAAAAAATATCGGTCAGGCGCAGAATATTTACGCCAACGAAGTGCTTCTCGAATGGACATTTGAAAACCTTTTGAAGAACGCGATTGAATCATTAAAAGAAGATCAGCCCGGAAAGATCAAGATAATTCAGTTCGAGGAAAAGAACAAAATAATAATCGAAGTAAGCGACAACGGAAGCGGAATATCATCGGCATTAAAGAAAAATATATTCGAGACAGGGTTCACTACAAAAAAAAGAGGGTGGGGTCTCGGACTTTCGCTCAGTAAAAAGATCATCGAGCAGTATCACAGCGGAAAGCTGTATGTAAAACACAGCGGACAGGAAGGCACAACAATGCGTATTGAACTAAATAAATTTATCTAAAGGGAACTGATGTACGGCGAATTGAACATAAACAGTGATTCATCAAAAATAGTAAACGGGCTGATCTACAGGATCGTGCCTTCAAAAGACAGGATCCCGTTTCCGGGCAATATAATTTCTCTCAATGTTGACTCGGGGCATTTTACCGATCTGCTTGAAGAAGCGGAAATTAATGATTCTCTGATTGTTCTCCTGGGTAAAAAGAACCAGTTCTCATCCGATTTCTCGCAGGATTCCTATTATAATTACGGATGTATTTCAAAAGTCGTTCAAGTCATAAAACTCCCCAATTTTGGAAATAAGGCTATAATAAGATGCCTTAAAAGGGTCAAAGTTACAGAATTCCAGAAAAGGAACCTGAACCTCTATGCGAGGATCGAAACGATCGAGATAAATACTGAATCCGATGATGTTTTAAAAGCCACCCTCAGGCTTCTCAGGAAACTCTACATCGAATTTCTCGACCTTAACCCCCAGCTTGAAAAGCCCGATTATCTGCTTAACATAAACGACGACCTGATAAATCCGCTGAAACTTACGGATACGATAATGGGAAGCCTTAACCTGAATTACCAGAGAAAACAGAGGATGCTTGAGATAAGCGATTTCAGATATTTTGTTTCAGAACTCCATTCAATTTTGATAAACGAGATCGAGTTCTCGAAACTTGAAAAGAAGATCGAGGCGGAAGTTTCCCAAAGAACTTTGAAGGAACAGAAAGATTATTTTTTAAGGGAAAAGATTAAAGGACTGAGCTCAGAGCTCGGATCAGATGCTCTTCAGATACCGGAAGTCGAGAAAATAAACGATCTCAAGGCTCGGGGTGAATTGTCAGAGCAGGCAATTATTAAAGCCGATATTGAAATTGAAAAACTGAACAAACTTCATTCAATGTCACCTGAATACGGGTTGCTGAGGGATTATCTCGATCTTATAATAAGCCTTCCGTGGAAAAGATCGGGTGAAGTGAATATCGATATTCATATCGCGGAAAAGATACTTGATGAAGACCATTACGGACTCATAAAACCAAAAGAGAGGATCCTAGAATACCTGTCAGTGCTCAAGCTTGTCGAAAAACTCAAAAGTCCGATCCTTTGTTTCGTCGGTCCGCCCGGAACGGGAAAAACTTCACTGGGTAAATCCATAGCGAGAGCTCTTTCAAGAAAATACATAAGGATCGCACTAGGCGGCCTGCATGATGAAGCGGAGATACGCGGTCACAGGAAAACTTACATCGGAGCTATGCCCGGAAAAATAATTCAGTCCATAAGAAAGGTCGGCGTGAACAATCCTCTTATCCTGTTCGACGAGATAGACAAGATGTCCTCGGATTTCAGGGGTGATCCGGCATCAGCTTTACTTGAAGTCTTAGATCCTGAACAGAACAACACTTTTACGGATAATTATCTCGATGTTGAATTCGATCTGAGCAATGTCCTCTTCATCGCCACGGCTAACGATCAGAACAAAATACCTCTTCCCCTCTTGGACAGGATGGAGATAATCAGACTTGACGGATATATTGATATCGAGAAGTACATGATAGCAAAGAACTATCTCATACCTGAGCAAAAGAGGGTCAACGGGCTTTCGGTATCGAACCTGACCATATCTGAGAATGCTGTATATAAGATCATAAATGAATTCACTATGGAAGCAGGCGTAAGGGAGCTTGAGCGGAAGATCGCAAAGATATGCAGAAAATCGGCAAAACTGATTATAGATGACCCTGAAAAAAAGGTAAAGGTCAGCTCCTCGAACCTGAGTTCATTTCTGGGCGTAGAGGAATATAAAGATTTCTCAAGCGTAAAAGGCAGTAAGATCGGTGAGGTGAACGGACTTGCATGGACAGTTTCAGGAGGATCGATACTCAAAACTGAAGCCAATATAATCAAAGGTAAGCCTGACCTTAAACTGACCGGTAAACTCGGAGAAATAATGAAGGAATCCGCTCAGGCCGCGCTCAGCTATATTAAAACCTTTTCAGATAAGTACGGTATCGACCCTGAGAAATTTGAG
>JAQVNT010000305.1 GCA_028702975.1 Candidatus Delongbacteria bacterium | reverse complement strand
AGACTATCTGACGGTCAGCTTCACGGGCAAACCGATATGGGAAGTTCCTTATATGAGCGTAATAAGAGTGATAAACAAAGAAGTGACGATCAACTACAGCTTTTTTAAACCTCTGCTGCTGATTCCTTTCAATCTGTATCTGATCCTGAGAAGGCAGCCGTGCGTTGGAATGAAAGACGAGATAGGTGTGGACATAACAGCAAAAGACGGAACTATCGTAAAGATAAAACTATAAAAAAAGGAGTTCAAAATGGGAAGCGAAGAAAAATTACAGATCCTGAAGATGCTTGAGGATAAAAAAATATCGGTAGAGCAGGCCGAAAAACTGCTGAAAGCCGTTGATACGGCTGATTCAAAAAGCGATGTTAAAAGACCTGCGCAGGAAACCGCTGTCACGGTAAAAAATGAAGTCGCCGGAAAGCTGAAGGGGAAATTCAAAGTGGTGGTCGAGAGCGCGGACGGCGACAATGTGGTCATAACCCTTCCTTTAATGCTCGCCAAACTCGCGGTCAACATGATGCCCAAGAACAAGATGGCCGAGATCAAAGGCGAAGGGATCGATCTTGAGCAGATAGTCTCCAACATCGACAGCTTCGTTGACATGGTGGATGAGGACATCGTGAATGTGGAAAGCGCGAACGGTGATATTGTCAGGATCTATATCGAGAAATAAACGGAACTTGTTCCGGTGCGTAAAAGGGCGGTAATTCCGCCCTTTTTGTATTACGGCACGATCACCGTCAGCTTCTTTTCCCCGAAAAGCCCGAGCTCATCAAGCAGCGCGTGCAGGGAATTCCCCCACGCGACTCTTGTGCGGCCGCCGTCCCGCGCGATCTCCACGGCGCGGTAATGACCGGTCGTCATGTTCTGCTGGAACAGGATGTTGCGCGGGGACCCGTACTGAACGATGTCGTTCCACTGGATCTCGCCGTCCATAACGGGCATTTCTATGTTATGATCGTTATAGTCTTCTTTGTAAAAAATGCCCTGTTCCATCAGCGAAAGGTAACCTATAGGTTCGGCGAGCTCTGTGTAGTCGCGCTGGACGGGTCCGCCCTTGTGGACATGCGTGCAGACGGTCCGGTAATTCAAAAACGCGCTGTCTGAGAATCCCGTTTCCCCGCCCGCCTCGTTCTTTTCCGCATAGGAATAGCTCATTTTTAAGACAGTATCGAAGAACTTTGAATAATAATTTATTATCTTCATTCCGGCGGGCAGTCTTGAGATGTCCGGGCAGTAGTCATTGGGCATGGCGGACCCCAGGAAATAAATTCCCTGAATATATTTCAGGTCAAGCAGGCTCAGTTCAAGCGCTTTCGACACAATTTTAGACCCGAGGCTGTACCCGACTATCACATAAGGCACTTCAAGTTCCTCGAGCTTAAGTACAACATTGTTCAAAAAATGCGGCGCGACAGAATCGGCACGGGCCTTGGAATTCTGCCACTGACCGATAACTTTTACCGGATTTATTCGTACTCTTTCCCAGCGATAGGTAAAAACATCCGTTCTGTCTTTTACAGGTTCAAGGAACTCTCTCATTTTCTCTTCAAATGAAGTCTCAAGACCGTACTCCGCAAAACCGTGAACATAGACGAAAACGAGTTCTTTCCCTTTCACTGTTTCAGGCAGCTCGACAGGGTACTGTCCCATCAGGGATGAAAATATGAATAAAATTAAAAATATTCTCAAAGTATTATTCTTTCACCAGCCTTACAGAATATCCGTATCCTTTATTCTGACCATATTTCATAAGGAGTGATGTATAGTCGGAAATCAGAATGTAAGTTGCCTGTTTACCGTCTGAAGGGTCGGAAGCCCACCAGCATCCCGAAGAACCGACAGCTCCGAATTTTCCCGAATCATGCCTTAATCCGCCGGGTAAAGCGGTAAATCCCGTTTCGTTCGTCACATTGGCAGTGTTCTTGATCCAGTTTGAAGTTCCCTGTTCTTTAAGTTTGGCTCCCGGTATATCCTTTAAAAATCCCCCAAGTCCGTCCCAGTCGCTTTTTGTTGATACTCTCCAACCGTCAGGAGCTAGGCCTCTTCCGTCCGTTACAGCGTACCAGTTATAAAGTACACCGTACTTTTTCCCGTTGTCTGAAGCATCCAGATAGTAGCACCATGCAGGTTTTCCTTCTTCAGCCGCCTTCTTCCATTCTGATTCGGATCCGGCCTTAGGTATAGGATCTCCGTTCTTGAATTTCGTCGCTGCAAGGTTCTTTCCAGTCCAGGACTGCATTCCGATCTTTACGATGTTGTACGAGTTTCCGTCAATATCTGTTATTACATCATCACTGACGACCTGCTCAGAACCTGAGAAAGTCATGCTCGCGATCTCTGATGTCGGTATCGTCAGTACGGTGTTGTCTTTTTTTGTGATCTTTAGAGTTTCCTGCGAAAAAACCTGCACTGCGAGCAGGATCATGATGATAATTGATGCAGTCCGTTTCATAATAACCTCCATGATTTATTCCGATTTAAGCAAATGTACTTTCTCAATTTCAATATAATTCGGTAACTTTTATGTAAATCCGAAATACAACTTCAAAATTACATAAAAATACGGCCTTGATTTATTCCATATCCTTCAC
>JAQVNT010000304.1 GCA_028702975.1 Candidatus Delongbacteria bacterium | reverse complement strand
GGGAAAACGGATCTCTTTTATGACGCCGCTCACTTTAAATCTGTCGTTCAATAAACAAAGATCATTGGTCATGTAATCTACGGAATCTATTACTGCTCTTTTCCAGACGAATGAAGAAAGGTTGGTTTTAGAATCTGACATCAGATAAACAGGTTTAAAACCCGACATCATGAACTGGCTGTTAATAAATTGTCCGCCTGAGAGATATCTTACAAGTTTATTAGAACCCGGGTCATAGATCAGAAGCGTGTCGTACATTGCAGCAAATTGAGTCGGAGCTTTAAACTGACTTACATCAATCCCGCTTTGTTCCGGAAAATACTTATCGAAATCTCCGCTGCTGGTGTATTTTTTTATCACAGCATGTTTTCCGTCAAGTACGTATATATTTTCATTAAAATCCGTAATGACCTGAGCGATCTCTCCGAAACCTTTCATTGAATCGGGAACATTTTGAGGACCGCTGATTTCAAATAAAAATCGTGTGCTCGGTTTGTAGTCACCGCCCGGAACTCCGGAATTTTTATGGAACTCTACCCCGTCTATTACCTCAAAAGAGTGCTTTTCCCTGCCTTTGGAACAGCTTATCAACAGCACAGTCAGAAAAACTGCTGTTATAAGTGTTAATTTTATCTTCATGAAAATCTCCCGATGTTTGATCTAAATATAAATACAAGCAGGATTTTATTCAAGTAGTTTTTCCCGTCAATTCACGGTTAAAGTTCCATCCTGAATTCAATTCTGAGTTCGTGATAGGGATTACTGTCGTAAGAAAGGTATCTTCCTGAATACGAAAGGTTGCCCAAAACACTATTACTGAACCTGTAATCTGCATCTGCTTTCCATTTATAGCTCATTCCGACTCCGTAACCTGAATTCATCGAGTACGGCGTATTTCTTGAAGAGTCTATTTTTATAATATCAACTGCTGTTCTGAGAATTCCGTATTCTGAAATACCGACAGACATTCCCGGAGACAACCTGTAGCTTTCAGTTCTTAAATTGCGTACAACTTCATGCTCTTTGCCAAACTCGAACTCTGAAGACCATGTGAAATATGGTTTAATATTATGCCTGACACTATATGAGACATACTTTTTCAGAACATCGTCAAGCTTGATTTCATTAAAACCGTTTCTCTCGCTCCGCTCGTACCGGCCTGACAACCTGTGCGTGAATTTACCGTTTATTATCTTAAGCGAAGTATTTTGAGCCCTCAACAGCGTATTGTCGGAATAATTTATGAATTCGCGATAAAGGTTTTGCCTGTAAAGATATGAATAATCAGCGCTCAATTTTCTGTTCCTTAAAAAATGCAGTATCGTTTTAGATTCTATCAGTCCTGATACTGTTGAATCCTGCTGAAATGTACTTATGTTTAAAAGTAAAATGTCGTTAGGGCGTTCTGTTCTCGACTTTTCAGTTATTTCGACATCCTGTTCGATATCAAATCTTGAAAGCCAGTAAAGAATATTGCGTCTGTTTTCGGTTTCTTTCATGTCGAAGAAAGATTTTATGCTTAATCTTACTCCTGTAATTTTTGACGGATCATCCTCCTGGCTTACGAAATATGAATAGTTGCCGAAATCGTCCGGATAATATTCTCCGTCAGCAAATATGTAATCTCCCGTACCTTCATCTACTTTATAGTATGTTCTGATCTTCCTGTAATAACGCGAATTCTCAGCCCCGTATTCCCCAAATATCCTGTACCTTCCGTCTTTGTTGAAATTCATTCTAAAATTGATCAGATTATAATTAACATCAGCCGAGTCTCTGTCATCGGTTCTGACATTTGTCCATACGGCGTCCGTGCTTAATATTGTTCCGATTCGATTTTCCAGTTTTACAGTATTCGTGTACCTCTTTAAAACTCCGTTCAATTCCTTATCTTCATTTCCGTACTCAAAATTATGTTTAACAGATACATTTCGCGCACTGAAACCTGAAAAATTTCCGATCTTAACTGAAGTATCTTCCCGCTTTTCTCCGGAAACTAAATCGGAAGAATCAATTTTTTTATAGTAAGGTCCGAAACTCCATAAATCTCCTGAAAAACCCGGATTTATAAAAAATGCTGTTTTTTCTTTTACCGTAGAATCATTTTCAGCTTCAGAAAAATCAATTTCAGATTTGTAGAAATATTTTCCTGCCCTTCCATACGAACTAAACTGGTGGCCGGTCTCAAAAAAAGAAACTCCTTTTTCAATATAGTAACCATTGTATTTGTTATCAAAGTTATCTTTATACCTGTGATCCAGCCCGAACCCGTATTTGAGATAGTCGCCCGCGCTTATCATACCGGTATCGTCTATATCCTCATTTTCGCGTACTTCTTTCAGTCTTGAAGGCAGTACAAGCTCTTTATTATAAAATTTCCTGTTCATAAATAATTTAAATTCACCCATATTTCGACTTTCTGCCGAAAAAGAAATTTCCTCCCTGTCTCCCAGGCCTTTAAAATCTGTGCTTCTATGGTTGTATATATTCTCATTTGTTCCTGATGCGGCTAATTCGCTGTAAAAAGAAAATCCGCCAGAAGTTAAAGAGCCGGATAAATGCAGCCTCGAATATGAATCCGGGGCGTCAATCTCGATCA
>JAQVNT010000038.1 GCA_028702975.1 Candidatus Delongbacteria bacterium | reverse complement strand
CTCGTTCGGTTTTAAAGATCCGACTTTATGGGTCGTGCATTCGTATTTGGTGATCGTATCCCTCGGGAAGCTGTACGAGTTGTATTTCTCCGTTAGTCTTTTTTTACCGCAATTTCTTACATGCCATGCAACTTCGTCAATATCATCGCTGCCGCTGAATTTGTATCCTTTTCCGTATTTTCCGCCTCTTGCGGCATATTCCCATTCGGCTTCTGTGGGGAGACGGTAACCGTCGGCTTCAAAGTCGCATGTGACAAAGTATTTCATTTTTTCATGCATTTCCAATTTGCTTGAATCCTTTTCAGCTGTAAGGACAAAACATTTTTTAAAACCCTCTTTTTCACTCAGTTTATTGCAGAACTCCACGGCCTGATACCAGCTGATCGATTCGACGGGCAGGCTGTCGCCCTTATTCATACTCGGGTTTATGCCCATTGCCGACTCCCACTGCTCCTGAGTGACCTCGAAGATCCCGATGTAAAAATCCTCAACTTCCTCTTCATGTACTGGAGTAGCTTTTTCAAATTCTTTATCTCCCATCATGAATTTTCCGCCGTCAATGAGCACCATATTCTTGTATGAGGCAGTGCATCCGAAGAAAACGACTGTCAGGAAAATCATGATTATAAGCTGAATGAATTTCATACACATGCTCCGTTGAATTAGTACTCGTATATCTTGATGTTGTTGTTTTCCCTGTTTATACCTACGATTTTATCGCCGACGAAATAAGGGCTGTAACCTTTTTCGATGTTTAAAACGATTCTGTTAAGTAAAATGTCGTTCTCATAAATTTCGAATTTTAACTGATCTTCAGAGTTATCATTGGCAGCCACCCACAATCTTCCGTACTTATCAGTCAGCATCCAGTTTATTGAATTTTTATAAATGATCTTGTATTTCATACCGTACTTTTCTCCGCTTTTGCGCAAAGCTTCAGCTTCTTTTTCATCCACTTTGGTTTTGATGTAATTTCTCCTGATCTCTCTGATCTGATCTCCCTGAGAGTTAAGCACACTGATCTTGTAGGTGTCCTTTGAGTTCTCTGAAACATAAACAAGGCTGTCGGAGAAAGCGGATGCATAGCCTTTTTCCGTTGGGTCGTTCTCCACATCTCTGTTATACGGATACTCAATTTGATAAAGACTTTTTTCGAAATTGAAATTTTCATCGTAAAGAGTAACATCATTGATCATAACCATTTGATTATCGCTGCCCATTGTGCTACTGGTTGAACGGTTTATATATTTAGCACCGAATTTTTTTGGATAAGAAGGAAATTTGTTTTGATCAGTTAAAGTCTTGTCGCAGATATAATTGCCGTCAAGGTCGTATTTGATGATCTTGAGATTAGTCCAGTTTGATAAAAACAGAGTATCTTTGCGTGAATTCATCATCCCAGGAAGCCAGAATTCGCCGGGACCCTTACCGTTCCTGCCGAAAGCTTTAACGAACTTGAGATCTTTATCGTATTTATTGATTCGGTGCTTGTCCCTGTCCAAAATGAAAAGGTTTCCAAGATAGTCAAACTCGAAATCCGAAGCACTTTGGATAAATCTGATCGTGTCGGACACATTCTCCATGTCAATGAAACCTACTTCTTTCAGCTCGATCCTGAAAGTTGAGTCAGCAGGCACTCCCGTGTTTCGTGTTATTCTTATCCCGTTCACTTCACTGACCTCGTAAGTGACTTCTTTTTTTGAGCAGCTTATAACGAATAATACTGCCGATAAAATTACCAGATACCTTAGAACTTTCATCCTTTTCCTCCACTTTTGATATTACTTAAATTCATAGAAATACATCAACTTTGTAAGTTTCTTCTGCAGATAAGATGAAAAAAACAGAAAGGACGATCAGTATTAACTTATTCAATCTCATCTCCTAATACTCGTAAATCTTGATCTTGTTTTCCTGATAATTCACAGCTACGATCTTTTTTCCTACATATTGCATCAGATATCCGTCTTCAACATAGAACCTGACCCTATTTCGAAATATATCATCAATGAAAATATCAAAGTTACTGCCCTTTTCATTCTCTTCCGCATTCGTAGTGACCCATAATCTATTATATTTATCCGCACGAATATTGAAAATTGAATTTTTGAAGCGGGTCATAAATTTCATGCCTGTTTTTTTATTAAAATCCTCCTGCCATTCCCTTTCCTTCTGACCTGACTCAATTCTGATGTAGTTTTTTCTTATGCTTCGTACTTTATTTCCATCATCATCGTAAACATCTATCCTGTATTCGGTTTTTGAATTTACATATAAATAAGCGAACCCGTTTCCTGCAGTAATGCTCACTCCCTGCTCGGAAGGATCACTTTCCTGAGTTAGATCTACTTTTTTCTCATCTCTGTAGATCTCTTTAATAAAATCAAGTTTATCATTGAGGACATAGACTGATATTACACTGAACCTCTGACCTGCTTCGTCCATTCTTGCATAATCGGATGAGCATAAATAATTTTTACCTATTCTGATCGGGCTTTTAGGAAATTTATCTATATCCGGGATCATTTTTTCAGACAGGTATTTGCCGTTCAGATCGAACTTTGTGACCTTCCTTATGTTAGTCTCTGCGGCATAAAGAGTATCTCCCGATACAAATATTCGCGGCTGAACACTGAATTCTCCGGGGCCTTGCCCTTTACCACCAAATACGGCAGCAGAACCCCCCTTTGTGTCATATTTATGTATCTTGTTTGTTTTGTAATCAACAAAATACAAATTACCTGAAGTGTCAAAATGATAGTCATAATCTGGAGGTGTAATATAACCGGTTTCGGTCTCCAAACTGATCGTTGCTACTTCCTTCAGCTCGATCCTGAATGTCGAATCGGCGGGCACTCCCGTATTTTGTGTAATTCTGATCCCGTTCGCTTCACTGACTTCGTATGTTGATTCTTTCTTGGTGCAGCTGATCATTACTATGAAAAGTACAGATGCCGCGAAAATTACTTTTCTGAGTTTCATTCTCAATTCTCCCTTTTTCATTCTCAATTTAGTAATCATAAACATCAATGCTCAAATCTTCACTATTAACGAAATACATCCTTGTTCCGGAGAAATGAACCTCTCCATTTGTCTCCCAAAGCGCTCCATTAGCATTTTCATTTTCTGGAGTATATTCAACTCTGTTCAGAAATATCCCATCCTTAAAAATATCAATATAGTTACTTTCCTTATCAATATTTCTGTCTACACTGGGTATCACAAGAACTCTTCCGTATTTATCCGAGTAAATTTCCTGAATGGAGTTTTTATTTGTCGGCACTATGATCTCTCCTGTATGGGGTTTTTTCTTTGCATTCTCTATATACTCTGATTTCTCGCTTTCATCATATCTGATCTTTTTATACGCTTTTTTAATCTCAGATTTTTTCTTTCCTTCAAAATCATAAGCTATGAACTTGTACTGATAATCTGATTTATCTGCCAGAAATACATGATCACCTCCGACACAAAAAGGCACCATGTTATCTGCAGTAGTAAATTTCCTTGCCATAAATTCTGCTAATGTAAACTGAATACTATTAATCGGACTTTTCTCTTTGACTTCAATAATATCAAGCACTGATAAACCAAATCTTATTTCGTCATTATTATCTCCTACGCCCATTCTCAAATAATAATATGCTGACTTCTTGCCATCCGGCGATAATTTACCATTTTGAAAGAATAAACTATTTATAATTTTCTCATAGTAAAACTCACCATCCAAATTAAACTTGGCAAGCTTTCTTGATTGAGTATAAACTTTAAGAGTATCATTACAAATAAACATTATTGCAGGATATTGAAACTCACCCGGACCTTGCCCTTCTCTGCCAATTGTTTTTTGAAATTCACCCAGATTATTAAACTTTTTAATATCACTTGCTCTAGAATCAAGTACATAAATATTTTGATCTTTATCCTCTATTATCAAAGCAGGTGATTTTATTCTTGCTGTAGAATCTGATTGAGCGTCCGCATTGATCGTAAACACTTTCTTTAAGTCAAGTTTGGCTGAAGTATCATTCTGCACTTCTGTGTTTTTAAAATATGATATTCCATTAGATTCCTCAACCGTAAAATTATCAGCTTTTTTACCGCAGCCGACCCCCAATAATACTACCGATAAAATGACCAGATACCTCAGAACTTTCATCCTTTTCCTCCAATTTTAGTACTCATAAACTTTAACATTATTATTATCTCTGTTGACAGCTACCAGCTTATCCTCAACGAAATATCTGTAATATCCTTCCTCAATCTCCAAAACAACTCTGTTGATGAATATATCGTTATCAAAAACTTCGTAAACATACTTCTTCGGGTTCGACTCGTCATAAACACTGACCCAGAGCCTACCGTATTTGTCAGTGACCATACTTGTAACGGAATGAACATAGGAATCATGTGTATCTTTAATTCTTCTATAATTTTTTCTTATTTCTCCGACCTTTATACCTTCATTATCAAATACATCGATCTGATATTTGTCTATACTTTTTTCATACACATATAACAGGCTGTCGTTAAAAGTAATTACAAGCGCTTTTTCAACGAGTTCGTCCGTTTCGCCTGCGTTCGCATAATATTCGTTCTTATAAAGATATTTGATGAAGTTGAACCGGCTGTCATAGAGATTTATATCTTCATACATTACGATTCCTTTTTCTTCATCAGGTAAGATATTTATTGACTCGCTGACATATCTCTTCCCGAACTTTTTGGGATAAGAAGGGAACTTGCTGACATCGTTCATTCTTTTATTCACTATAAAATTACCGTCAGTATCATACTTGATAATCTGAAGAGTGGTTAAATTAGGTATAAAAATCGAGTCCTTTCTGACATTGATCGTTCCCGGATATTCGAATTCTCCCGGACCATTCCCCATTCTTCCGAATGTTTTGACGAAATTGCAGTTCTTATCGTATTTATGAATTATGCGCTTCATAATATCCATGATATATAAATTACCTTCGCTGTCAATATCGATATTTGCTATCATGCTGATATAACGGTTTGAATCAGTCTCATTCTCCATGTCAATGAACCCGACTTCTTTAAGCTCGATCCTGAATGTTGAGTCAGCCGGAGTAGTTGAATTTTCTGTTATCCTGATTCCGTTTAGGTCGTACTGTTTGTAGGTGGCTTCTTTCTTGGTGCAGCTGAATACTATCAGCAAAGTAAACACAATCGGGATTATTATTTTTGTGAGTTTCATTTTCAATTCTTTCTTCATTTTATCCTCGCTTTTAATAGTCATATACTGCCAGCTTTGAATTTTCAATATCAAGCACATAGATCAGATCATCAACGAATTTAATCTGACAGTTGAAATACATCAAGTCCTCTCCTCGAATGAAATTCTCTACTACAGTGCTGACAATTAAGGAATCGTTTTGGAAATAATCAACAAACAACTTATCTTTATTTTCTTCATTAGATCTGAAAACAGAATTAAATGACAACAAAGAACCATATTTATCTACGAACAATGCATTTATTGCATTCTTGTCTTTTGCAAGTCCGGAATTACCGCCATATTGCCTTGTGCCTGCGAGTATTTCATTTAATCTATCAACTTCATCCTTGTTCAGCTCAATTTTTCTATATTTCTTTTTTATAGTATTCTTTAAAACTCCGCTGTGGTCGAATATTTTTATTTCGTATTTATTCCTTGAAGTTTCAGCTATGTAAATAAGACTGTCATTTACTGCAAAAGGGACTTTAAAATCAAGAAGATTTAAGTTTGGCACTCCGTTTATTTCTTTAGCTTTCGAAATTTCATGCAACTGTATTTGTTTGATTATTCTCAAACTATTATCCAGAAGCACTAAATTCATGTTGCCAATATCTTGACTCATTATTTTGCTCGTATCTAAGTAAATTGCAGCAAATTGTCCTTCTCCAATAGGAGTAATGTCGTGCAATGGTATTGAATAGTTAAGTAATTTAGAATTAACAAACTTGTTGTTATAAAATTTTAAGATTCTTCTGGTGTCGAAATCATACACACAAACGGTATCTTCAGCGCAGTAAAAATCGATTGCAGAACCGAATTCGCCCGGTCCTGCTCCCTTATTGCCAAATTTCCCGATATAATTCCCGTTTAAGTCATAGCTTAGTACTTCTGAAGTTTTTTGGTTAAGAAGATAGATGTTTTTTTTGCTGTCAACACAGAAGTATTTCAGATCAAAATGTAAAATATCCTGCTTATTTTCTTCGTATCCTGAAATTATCAGTTTTACCTGCGGCTTCAGAACGGGAACACTTATGCCGTTCGCTCCTGACAAATTGTCATTTTTGTCTGTGCAGCTAATCAGGATCATGGTGGTGATTATTAGAAATAGTATTCTTTTCATTTTGTTTTGTATCACTCAATTTTATACTCATAGACTTCGATCAGGTTGTTTGAATGATCGACGATATAAAGACGGTCTTTTAGATAAACTGACTTCTCGAATTCTTTGCTGCCGTCATTTTTATAAATAAATTCCGTTGTCTTATCACCGTTCTCAAAAATGTCATAAACAATATCGCTGCCGTAAATTCCGTTACTCCTCTGAACCCACAATCTGCCTTTTTTGTCGTTCGATATCTCAAAAACTGCAGGTTTATAATCAAAATAGTAGTCAAAATGATCACTGGTTTCAGGTACAAAATCTTTAATCCGTTGCATTTCCGATTCTGTATATCTTTTCTTTGCGTAATTCTGTACGATGTTCCCTTTGAACTCCCCTCTGTGTGAAAACATTTTGATCTTGTATTCAGATTTACTCATCTGTGCTGTAAAAATATATTCATCATTGTATGAATGCAGGGTATGAGCCAACTCTATTTTATAAAATTCTGTGGGATATTTTATCTTGGGTTCTGCAAGAACTTCAATTTTATTGAATTCTTTATCAAAAATTGCCAGTTCAAGCGATATTTCCACGTTTTCGTCTGTTCGTTTGTAGGTATTTACCCGCCCGATAAGTGTCGAATCATTCAAGACAGAGAAACTTAAAGGCACAAACATCAATTCCGGGGCAAGAACCTTTGTTGATATATATTCACCGCCCTTAAAGAATTTCTTAATTTTCACCCTATTATCAAATACAAAAACGGTATCGTTATGAATATAAAAAGTATCTCCGTTTTCCAGTTCGTCCGGCCCCATGCCTCTTTTTGAGATGTTTGAAGAGAAATCCCCTTTGTTGTCGAAAACTTTGATTGATCCCGATTTCTCGTCAAGTATATACAAGTATCCGTTTTTATCTATTTGTAACGAATAGCCCACAGTAAAAGTCTCCACAGAATCTGCACCTTCCGGGAATCCTTCGATCGTGTAAAGCTTAGTCAGTGTAACTTTCTTTTGCGGGATATCCTGATTATCTTTCGCGCAGCTTAAAACAAATAATGCTGCCGATAAAATGACCAGATACCTCAGAACTTTCATCCTCTCAATCCTACTTTTGATAATTATATATGTTGCTACACTCTAATTGTAACTAGGAAATGATATTTATGCAAGAGTAAATTCAGTTTTTCCGCTAATTTCAAAATTAAATTCAATTCAGAAACCAACAAGTCCACTTTACGATTTTACATCTAAATCACAAGGTGCTTTTTCTTCTTTTTGATTTTGAACCTGACCAGTAATATCAAAAGAATGGCTATAATAATACCTGCCGGCAGACCGAACTTCGATAACATACTGGTTTCTACCTTCAGTATGTCGCTTTTCTTTAATTCGACGATTTTTCCAAATTCAGCCAGTTTCTGCAGATCCATTCGGGACTTATCGCCGTAGAGTGCAATAATTACAGGCTTGTTTTTAATGTACTTCTCATAAAAATCAATAATATAAGAAAAGCTTATCGAATCATACATTGCATACTCAGCTATCAGAGGCAGGTAGTTGTAACCTCTTTGACGGTAATTATCTATCGTTGTAGAAATATCTCTAAAAGCCGGATATTCGGCTGATGCACTGTTTTTTAAAAGAATCTTTATATCGTCAATCCTTTCTGCCCGCTGAGGCATGTCTGTAATTATGTTATTCACGACTTCAACTGCTTCGGTAGCTTTATCGGGCTGAGTTCCGACATAAGCCCAAAATAATCCCGGATAACCCTGAATTTGAGGCTGGTTGAATCTTCCTGCAGTTGCATAAGCCAAAGATCTGTATTCCCTCACTTCCTGGAAAATTATCCCGGACAGGCTGCCGTCTATATAATTGTTAAATATTTTAATTTGTGCATCAAGCGCCGGAGATGAATAATAATCTTCTGAATTTACAATAAAATAGATCTGGCTTTGGATTGCCTTTTTGTCGTGAAGCAAATATATGACATTTTCTTCTGAAACAATGTTTTCCTTCACCTTAAGTTTTGTTTCTTTTCTACTGTCTGAAAGGGAAATATTTGTGCGGATCAGTTCTTTTATGCTTTCAGACGGTTCATTTCCTGCATAATGCCAGACAGCGTTATAATTTACAGCTTCCTTTAAAACATCCGTCAGATCTTCAGGATTTAATTCTTTCAGCTCTTTTTTTGAAATTCTCTTTAAATTATCCGAGTTCTCTCCAAATCTTACATATTCGCGTAATGCCATACCCAAAAATTCAGAATCATCATCCATACCTTTTCTTTCAAGATTTATCTCTTCTCTGAGGATATTTAATGCTTTTTTATCCGCGGTACAATTATTTACAGCGTGATCGATAAGTTGTAAAGATTTTTCCAGGTTTGCCTCAATCCCTGTAAATGTTATCGTGAACCTCTGATCTTCTACACTTGCCCAATGCGACAAACCGAGCATGCCAAACTCTTCCCTCAAATCCTCGGAATTAAATTTATCTGTACCCACATAAGGAAGAATTCGCGGTACGAGTTCAAGGTATTTTAGACTTTCACTCCCCACGGAATATTCGACTTTAAGAGTAAAAATATCATTTATTTCGTTTTTTGTTACATAAAGCCTGTTACTTTCGTTGATTTCTGACAATTCTGCATCGTTGTCGAAATCTAAAAATACCGGTGAAGTTCCGGCAACCTTTTCAGCCTTAAACTTTATCGCGTATTCTGATTCTTCTTTTTGTTCTGTAACGACTGGTTTATAACCTGATTTAGGAACTTTTTCTTTTTCCGGGAAACCTGTTCTTGAGTATAAAGCAAGGTGATTTTCTCCAAAATATTTTCGTGCGACCCTCATAATATCTTCTCTTCCGATGCTCTTATACTCGTCAATTGAATTTAGAAATTCATCCCATGTCATTTCCATTGATAAAGCACTCATCATACCTCTGACTCTGCCATAAGAACTTTCTGTCATGAGCTGTATATTCCTGTATCCTTCATTTTTAACGATACTTAGATCATTGTCTGAAAATTCGCCGTTTTTTATTTTTTCAATTTCATCAAGTAGGTACTTTTCCGCTGTACTGAAAAACTGAATAAACATTTTTGGAATAACAAATAATACTGCGGCGCCTTCTTCTTTTTGAGTGAAATTCATACATCCTGCTCCAAGAATTTTTCCGTCAGCCTGCAGTTTGTTTAGAGTTCCCGTTCCGGATTCGTTAAAAAGCATACTGAGCATAACTTCGATCGCTACTCTGTCAGGATGAGTTTCAGAAACAGTCTTATAACCCAGTATTAATGCCCTCACCGGCGTATATCTGACTTTAACCACTTCTCTTTTATTGAATATGGTCTCCTTGATTTCGGGCGGATCAGGAACTTTACCGGTTCTAAGTTTTGAAAATTCTTTTGTTATTAGCGGCATGGCTGTTTCAGGATTAAAATTTCCCGAAAGTATCAAAGCCATATTGTTCGCGACATAATAATTGTCATAAAACTCATACATCTTACGAATCGAAGGATTTTTTAAATGCTCGACTGAACCGAGGGTAGTCTGTGTTCCGAAAGGATGATGCTTGAACAGACTTTTTAATACAAGTTCATACAAACTTGACATAAATCCTTCCATTTTCCTGTTTTTCTCTTCTATTATGACCTCGGACTCAGACTGAAACGAACGAAAAACCGGATTTTGAAAACGGTCGCTGTATAATTTAAGCCATCTTTCAAGCTGATTTACCGGAAAAGAATTATGATAGGCAGTGATCTCAGGTGAAGTAAAAGCGTTTATGCCTGTTGAACCGATACTTCTTAAAAGTTTATCCAATTCGCTTGGAAGCCCGTATTTTGAAGCCTGCACACTCTGGTTATTTATTAACCGCTGTATTTTCTGCCTTTTTTTCTCGTCTTTCGTCAGTGCAAGCTGATCGTAATAAATGTTGATTGAGTCGAGATACACTTTTTCCTTTTCGTAATCCGTAGTTCCGATCACTGTCGTACCCTTAAAAAGCATATGCTCGAGAAAATGCGCGGTACCGGTAGCATCGGCCGGATCATTATTACTGCCCGCTTTTACAACAACTGCTCCATAAACTTCCTTAGCGGCCGGATCTTCGTTCAAAAATACTTTGAA
>JAQVNT010000303.1 GCA_028702975.1 Candidatus Delongbacteria bacterium | reverse complement strand
TAAAACTGACTTCATAAACAGATACTCAAAAATTGCACGAATTGAATTTGAGAACAAATATAATCCGACATAAGCGCAGGTTCCGACAGTTAAATTTCTTTTATTGTTTTACACGGAATATTTTCTCCATAAGCTCAAACAGATCGGGATGATTTGCCTTGAACTTCTTGGGATTCTCGAAGAAATATTCGCTGACGACCGCGAAGAATTCAGTTTTGTCGGTAGCTCCGTAGGGATTGATATCGGATCTTCCCTGCATTATCTGTCCAATATTCTGATGAATAAGCTCGACCCAGGGTACTATGTACTGATGCTCAAGAAAAAGCTTCGGTATCCCGTCAACAGAGCCGTCAGCCTTGTCGATCAGGTGAATGAACTCGTGGATGCCAACATTCGAGCCGTCCCATTCGTTCTTAAAGCCCCAATGCAGGTCGTGCTTTGAAAGTATCATCTTGCCGTTCATGTAGCCGTCGCCGACCATGCCGGAAATGTCATGATCATGCATATCGTCACCTGTCTGGAAGCTGTCGTTGAAGCTTTTTTCATACAGCAGAACTTCGCTCAAGTTAAGGTACTGCCATTCCGGGAACCTGAAGATCGGTATGACAGCGCTTGCGGCAATAAGCAGCTCGTCGCTCCTTGTCACTTTTACTCCGATGCCGGTAATTTTTACATTCGCGAGAAATTCGGAGATCTTGAATTCGAACATTTTTTTTTCTTCGTCAGACATATCTTTGTAAAACCTGACTTTTGAAGCCATTACGAGCCTGTCCTTCTTAGTCAGACCGCCATCCGGAACCTTCCATCTTCCCGACCTGCCGAGATAATTGAAAAACCAGATCAGAAATCCTGCGAAAATAACGAGAAATATTGCGGCGTACAGATCGTGCATGTGCTAAATTTATGGAAATAAAATGCAAAACTCCACTTTTAATATTATATTTCACAAAAACGCCGGAGGATGAATGATATTCGACAAACTCTCAAATCTGCACAAATACACAAGCCTGCATCCGAGGTTCGAAAAAGCTTTTGAGTTTTTAAAGACCGCCGACCTTGACCAGCTTCTTTCAGGAAGACATTTGATCGACGCAGAAGACATTTATGTATCGGTCGCTGAATATTTTACGAAAGACGAAGGTTTTCTTGAAGGCCATAAAGAGCACATTGACATCCAGCTTATAACGAAAGGGTCGGAGAAAATAGGCTTTGCGCTATTGACCGATCAGGTGGAAAAAGAACCTTATAATGAGGCGAGGGATATAAGCTTTTATCATGGAAATTGCGATTATCTGACTCTGGTTCCGGGAACTTTCGCGATATTTTTTCCCGAAGACCTGCACAAGCCGGGAATTATGGATAAGCATCTTGTCGAAGTAAAGAAGATCGTCGTTAAGATAAGAGTGTAAGGATAATTTATGACCATAAGACCCGACACCGCCAAATTCAAAGTCCTGATATTCGACCTTTTCCACACGCTTTCATCGATTCATCATTCAAATGTTCCGGGAAGGAATTCTCACGAAATAATCGGCATATCCAGAGATAAATGGCTCGATGCTCTTTTTACCGACCACGAAAGAAGGGCGAGAGGACATATCAAAGATCCAATCGGGATCATCAGAGACATTACCGACAAACTTGATATGGACCTGACCGAAGAACAGATATGCGAGCTTGCTCAAAGCCGCTACGACCGCTTTTCATACAGCCTGAAGAACATACTCCCGCACACCGTTGAAACGATAAAGGAACTTAAGCGCAGAGGTAAAATGATAATCCTTTTGAGCAATGCCGATGTCTGCGAAGTCGAAAGCTGGGAACACTCTCCCTTAGCTGAACATTTCGACCATGCCGTTTTTTCCTGCCATACAGGTTACCTGAAGCCCGAAAGAGAGATCTATGACCACGCTGTTAAGCTTTCCGGATATGCTCACGAAGAGTGCCTGTTCATCGGGGACGGCGGGTCGGACGAGCTGACCGGTGCCAAAAATGCGGGGATCGCCGCCTGTTTTACTTCCGAATTCATAAAAGACCTCTGGCCGGAACATGTAGAACCGAGAAGGCTTATCGCGGATTATCATATAGACAGAATAGACGAGCTGTTGTAAAGCATTGACCTACTTTATCCCGTACCTGTTCGCATACTTCGAGACGATATTTCTCCAATGATCGAATTTTAAATGTTTGTGCGCATCCGAAATATCAACATAAGCTCCGTTAACAATATTCTGAACGATAATTTCAACAATAAGAGCTTACTTCTTAAAAGGATCATCAAAACATTCCTCAACATCCAGCACCATCCCTTTATTAATTCCCTCAACGATACACTTGTAAAGAGTATTGTCGGTTCCTATCAGATCTCCGAGGGTGCTTAAATTCTCTATTCCTTTCTTAATGGCCTTAACTGAAATATTTTTCTTGAAATTCACGACCGTTTCCCCGCCTCTCAGCAAAGTATCAACCGAAGTTTCAAGCACGGAAGCAAGATCGATCAGCAGCATCGTATCGGGCAGAGTTTCGCCCCTTTCCCACTTTGAGACAGCCTGATAAGAAATATTAAGCCTTTCTCCGATTTGTTTTTGAGTTACATTCCTCTCCGTTCTCATTTTTCTTATGAA
>JAQVNT010000302.1 GCA_028702975.1 Candidatus Delongbacteria bacterium | reverse complement strand
CGATCTCAAATCTTTTCGTCATATACATCACCATTAAATATGATCTGCTGCCTGACCCGGAGAAAGATGTGAGAGACGCGAATTTTCCAATATCTGCAAGCGCGGAATAAACTGTCGTTCCTTCTTTTGTGAAATATATGTCCCCTCCGATCCTGATCTTAACATTTCCTGTATTCGATGTTATGTTCGAGCCCAGCAGGTACCCGTTAGATCCGTTACCGTTATCAGTGTAAGTAATGTATGTGGAAGATGTGACCGTTTTATTTTCGTATTTTACTTTCAGCCCTGACTGATACTGTTCTTCTCTGGTGAGTAAATAATATTTATCTGTTGTTTCTGAGAATTTATAGCTGAATGACGGCTCTGCCATAATATGATCGTAGCTGACGGATAATTTTACGGAATTTTTCCCGCCCGGAGTGCTGTTTCCGTCTAAGATCGAAGTGAATAAAAGATTCTCGGATATGACGATCAGCTTGGGGTTCAGCCTGATCCTGAATTTCATCCCGTAAACATGCTCCTCTTCCCCGCTGCCGAGAAAAAGTCCGGGTGTTGACAGGCAGAATTTATCCTTTTGTATATACCCGTAAAAAAATCCCGTAGTGATATCTTTTGACCTTAACTGCGCGTTCAGCTTCAGGTTAAACCGGTCAAGATCCGATGCGGCGTCAGCACGGAACTTCCAGTCTCCAGCGGACTTTTGAAGGGACAGTTCGCCTGCGGTCCCTTCCCTCAGGTCTGCGGCAGGATCAAGTTTTCTGTCGAAATTCTCTTCTGTTATACCTGCCGCATACCTGATACCGAGATATTGTCCCTCAACGCCCGCCCCGAATATCTCATGTGAGGCGTTGTGATACCTTTCTATCTCGGTCAAAGTCCGCGTCAGTGCGTAAAGATTTACGCTTACTATCTCTTCATTCTCATTCAGAGATGCGGAAATTTCCTTCACGCCGCCGTACGCCGATATCCTCGTGCCGCCGAAAGTGTAGTAGAGCCCGGCGCCGTTGTAGCCCGAATAATCGTTGGTAGAATTGGAAGGCTTTAAAAAGTCATGAAAATTCTTTGATCCCGAAAACGAATACTGGTCCATGACAAAGCCTTCTTTCTGCAGCATTCCCGTCACTGAATTCGGGCTGAAATTTCCGATTATTATCCTGTGCAGGCCGCCGGTGAACACGAGGTTGCCTTTCATGTTGTCGGAGTAGTTCGCCTCGCCGGGATCTTTCTCAAAAAGGGCGTTGACGGAAACATTGCCTCCTGCTACTATCAACTTGTGCGAAAATCTGCTCCTGTTGCCCAGATATACAGAATCAGCATACGCCCTCGACTCCTCGAGCCTTCTCGTGAACCTCATATCATAAATTCCGGCTCTTATGTATTTCTGACCGTCTGAGAAGATCACGCAATTCTTCAGCGCTTCGGCTTCTTCCCTGCCCAGTATTCCGTCGTCCACAAGCTCGTCAAGCGAATTTATATCCCCTTTCTCTTCTATCCGCATGAATATCAGTTCCGCCGCGGTCTCGCTGATGTAGGGCAGCTGATAGATATCGCTCCGTGTCGCTCTGTTGATATTGATCGGATTATTTCTGAACTGATCGATAAGTACCTGAGTTTCGTCATAGTCCAAAAGTTCGCTTTCGACCGCCGACAGGCCGAAAAGTACGCAAAGTATTAGAACGAATATTCTAGAATTCATAGACTATCCCGGCCGAATGTGACTCCCCGAGATCGAAATGGTAGCTCATTCCGTAGCTGAATATAAAACCCGAATAAGCTATCGATAATCCCGCAGTGATCAGCTCCGGATCAAAATTGTATCCCACGGAGACCGAGAAAAATTCAAAAGGCGCATATTCCAGCCCTGTCTTCAGAATCGCATCGTTCTTGTCGTCCTTTTCCGCGCCCGTATATACATTGAAACCCGCCGGAGCCTTGTAATGAAAATTAAAGTGCATCGTCATCGGAATATCGATCTCGTCTGTCTCATACGCGTAAATGTTCTGAACGGATACGACCGCGGAAAGAATTTCGGAGAACCTGTATGATGCCGTAAGATCGGCTCCGAAGCTCGATTTACTGCCCAGAACATCGTTAAGGCTGTAATAACTGAGCCCGGGAATTATCGAGATCCCTTCAAATGTATATATTCCCGCCGCTGCCGAGAATGAGTTCTCCCTGTAGTCCGCATTTCCGAAGTTCGTGCCTGAGACGATCACCGGGATATTTTTTAAACGGAAAGACACGGCTGCTTCCTGCATAGCCAGTTCGGTAAACCCGAACGGGATCATGTAGTTGCCTGTAACCGTTACTTTATCGAATTCAGTGAAAGGCACCATTATATCGCCGTTCTTGAATCCTGAGATGTTACCGATGGCGACCGAGGCTGGGCTGATCACGACAGATTCGAACGAGCCGAACGCAGCGGCGCATGAAAGAATAAAAGCGAACAGGGATATTCTCTTCATTAATCCCCCTTGGGATGAGCTTTTTTATATATCTGTTTGAGCCTCTCTAGAGAGACATGGGTATATATCTGAGTTGTCGAAATGCTTTCATGGCCAAGAAGCTCCTTGACAGACATTATGTCAGCTCCCATATCGAGCATGTGAGTCGCGAAAGTGTGCCTGAGTATGTTCGGCGG
>JAQVNT010000301.1 GCA_028702975.1 Candidatus Delongbacteria bacterium | reverse complement strand
GTTCGGTACGGGAAAATGCTGGTGGGAAATGCTCGGCGTCATGTCTTCCCGGGCTGTTAACGAAGGCGATAAGAATGACATGAAACAGATCAGAAAAAAATTTATTGATCTGAGAATAATCCCTCAGAGACAGGTAATGAAGTTCACTAACGAAGCAAATATTCAGATACTTGGCGCACTAACCGGCATATCTTCAGATATTAAAGATCTGAAAAACACTACGGCCAGACTTGAAAAATTGGGCATAAACCGCGGGCTTTTAAGCAAATGTATCTACGCTCTCGGAATGTACAATAACGATCCTGAAGATATAAAAAAGGCAAGAAGACTCGCGATAGGAACGAAGAGTTATCCTTTTATCCTGAGGATCGAAAAAGAGCTCCTGAAACTCACGGGCGACAAATACTTGTCGTTCAGAATAAGAAAAACGCAGGAAAAACTTGAAGAAATGAACAGGATAGGATCGATCGAGGATCTTTTGGGATCGCGGAAATAAAAAATAATTCAGTTTGATTTAGACGCCGAATGTATTATATTAAGTTCAAGCAATAGAGACAACTATGAAATTATATCATTTTATCATTTTAGCTTTGACCGTATTACTTAACGGGGCTGTTGATATAGAACGGTCGGATAATGAACTTACGCTTAAATTGACCGAGGGCGACAATTATTCGGTCATGAGCTTCAGAAAAACTTCTGAAGACAGTATTTTCAATTATCTGAAGTATTCGAAGAATAAAAAGATCATCAGTTTGTCTGAGGAATGCGGGATCATGGACGGTCTGTGGTCTCAGGCTGACAGCCTGATCAGTATCCTGCTCACGACAGCCGATATAGGCTATCCGCTCCAGTTCCCCGACATCATGCCCGACTACATTCAGGCTTTCATTGACTCCGAGGAGTGGATGACGCATGTTTCGCTAAAAGGCAAAGAGCTGAATTACGAACTCATGCACAGCGTGATATACAGCAGCAATGTTTTCCAGCCTCTCACAGATCTTTTGTATCTGCACGGCTATTACATAACAGGCGTAAGCACTGAAAAGCACGGCTTTGTGCCAAAAGAAGATCTGATAAATTTCGGTTATAAAGGCGATGAAATAATCCCAGTCCCGTTCATGCTGTACTGGAAAGTCGAGAGAGTTAAGAAGGTTAAGTGAGGAGGTGAAATTGAAAAAAATAGTAGTTTTGATTATGAGCCTGTCAGCTTTAGTGTTCAGTTCAACATTCGATCTTAAATACGGAGGTTCCAAAATTGAAATCGGGTACGATGCAGCGCAGACATATGATGGCGGATTTATTGTTGCGGGCTTAACAAATTCAATTGGAACTGAAATAGGCGATTATGACGGATATTTAATAAAAACAGACACGAATGGTATATTAGAATGGGAAAATATCTTACCCGGACAAGGAGTTGATTATTTTATAAAAGTCAGACAAACTTCAGATGGTGGATTTATTGTTTTAGGTAGGAATGATTTCCGAATATTGACTGAATCCACTGTATGTACTCCGTGGCTTGTAAAATATGATGATACAGGAAAACTTAAGTGGGAGGATACATACGAAGAGTTAAATGTTGATTTGAATATTAGTGATTTTATCATAGCTGACGACGGAGGATTTCTTGTACTTGGTTCAAAGAAAACTGCAATAAGTACATATGATGCATGGCTAATGAAAACGGACTCACATGGTAGAAAACTATGGGAAAAAGTTTACGATGCTCAATATATAGATGAAGGCGTTTCGATAATCAGAGATTTTTCAGGAGGCTATTTATTAGTATGCAATTCAGGAGATCAAGTATGGGCGATACATATTGATCAAACAGGTGAAATTATTCAAGAGGGAATAATAAATTATTCTAGCGACAATAAATTATGTACATCTATTTGCGCTACAACTGACAGTAGCTTTGTGATGACAGGATATGTAAACTCAGGAGAGCAGCCACCTCCGCCAACTTTTCCTCCTGATCCGCCGGTTCAATTTAACCAAGGCTGCTGTATATTAAAATTTTCATCAAATCTGAATACAGAATGGATGAGATATTACAATGTTCCGGATTATAATTACTTATGGATCAACAGTATATGTAATTCAAACGAAGATGGATTTACTTTTATAGGTACAAACAACAATAGTCTAAATGATTTATTTATAACGAAAGTAGATAATGCAGGTAATTTTCTTTGGGAAAGATTTTACGGTAACTCATATGATGATCAAGGTACCGGAAATATTATTAGAAGCAGTGATAATTCATATGTATTTTGTGGGATGGCAGATTTAATAAATAACTACCCAGAGGTAAGTAGCCAAGTTTATCTGATTAAAACGGATTCTGACGGTTATGTTATCTATCCTCCGGTAATCACTTCGTTCGAGAATGATTCGAATAATGTTTCGATCAACTGGGAAGCTGTCTCGAATGCAGGCTCATATATAGTTTACGGTTCCGACAGACCTGACTCGAATTTTACAGCTATTGATACGACTGCGGTAAACCTTTGGAATAGTGCAGCAGTAGACAGCCTGAAAAAGAAGTTTTATTACATAAAAGCGAGTACGATTAATTTTAGTAAGTAAAATATTGGATATTAATACGGAGAAAGTGATGAAATTCGATTACCCCGAAACGAAAAAGGTTGAAGTTACTGATGTG
>JAQVNT010000300.1 GCA_028702975.1 Candidatus Delongbacteria bacterium | reverse complement strand
AAAAAAAAGACAAAAATCATTCTTATATGTATACTCCCCCAGTTTTAAAATTCGAAATTTTGAATATCTCTATCCAGAATCACTATCAAGAGTCAGGTACTTTCAGAGATCAAATATGACCGGCTTTTTTCTGCGATCACATCCGCCGATGTTACGCTCATATCTCAGGCGCACGGCGTAGGTAAGAAAACCGCACAGAAAATAGTATTCGAACTGAAAGATAAGATCGGAAGCATTGACGGTATATCCGCTTTGGGAGCTATTATGGGAGCTTCGTCTGAAAATTCTGAGGCAGTTACTGCACTTGTCAGACTCGGATACAAAAATGCCGATGCGAACATTGCCGTAGCCCGGATAATTAAAGAAAAAGGTAAAGATGTTTCTACTCAGGAGATAGTTAAGACCGCTCTGATGGAAAGAATGAAGAATTAGAACATTTATCATATCATCAAAGTCCTTTTCATTGTTATATTGCATTTAATGAAAAAGGACGGACAAATTGAAAAAGCACATTAACATAGATATAAAGGGAATGCACTGCGCCAGCTGCTCATCGCTTGTTACCTTGTCGCTGAAGAACCGCAAGGGTATCGAGGATATTTCTGTGAATCTTCTGACGAACAGTGCCGCTTTAATTATCGATGACCGGGAAATAGATGTTCCGGACATAGTTGAAATAATAAACGATCTGGGTTACAAGGCTTCTTTGGCAGAGGAAGGCGTAAAAAAAAAGCCCTGAATGATGAAAGTTTAAAATTCAGAAAGCTGTTTTTTCTCTCCCTTATATTCGCCTTCCCTGCCTTTATTCTGGGGATGTTTTTCATGGAGCATCCCCTTTTTTATTATCAGAATTATTTACTCTGGTTCCTTGCCACCCCCGTTCAGTTCTATGTAGCGAAAGACATGTACATAAGCGCATTCAAATCCTTAAAGAACCGGAGTGCGAATATGGACTCTCTGGTAGTCCTCGGTACAAGTTCAGCATACTTTTACAGTGTTTTCCTTGTTCTTACTCACGATCACCATAACTATTTTGAAACCGGCGCGGTTCTTATAACTGTCGTCATACTAGGAAGATATCTTGAAGCGGTAGCGAAAAGAAAGACAGGTCAGGCGATCGAAAAACTGATGAAGCTCTCCCCTTCTAATGCAGCCGTGATCCGGGACGGAAATGAATCCGTCATAAGCATCGATGATATAAGGATAGGAGATATTGTCATCGTCAGACCGGGAGAAAAGATACCTGTGGACGGTACTGTCACCGAAGGAAGTTCGAAAGTGGATGAGAGCATGATAACGGGAGAATCGGTTCCGGTATCGAAAAAAGAGGGCGCTAAAGTTATCGGAGCAACAGTTAATCAGTTCGGCGTTATAAAGTTCCGCGCAGAAAAGATCGGAGCAGACACTGTGCTGTCAAGAATAATCAAGCTGGTTGAAGATGCGCAGAGCAAAAAGGCTCCCATCCAGAGATACGCGGACCTTATCTCATCTTATTTTGTTCCGGCCGTACTTGGAATTGCGTTTCTTACATTTATTATCTGGCTCTCACTCGGCTATGAATTCAATTTTGCGATCATGACGGCCGTCTCGGTTCTCGTTGTCGCCTGTCCCTGTGCGCTCGGTCTTGCCACACCTACGGCGATCATGGTCGGTTCAGGTATGGGAGCAAAATACGGCATACTTTTTAAGGGCGGTGATTCACTCGAAACTGCCCACAGGCTGAAAAACATCGTTTTTGACAAAACAGGCACCCTTACAATAGGGCGACCCGTCGTGACTGACATGATCAGCATTGATGGAAAAAACATCATGATGCTTCTTGCAGCCTCTCTGGAAAAACACAGTGAACACAGTCTTGCGAAAGCGATACTGGAAAAAGCTCAGGGAGAGATACTTTATGCTGCAAAAGATGTTCAGGCTGTATCGGGTCACGGAATAACAGGACTGATAGAAGGCACTCAATATTTTATTGGGAATTCAGCCTTAATGAAAATGAACGGCATTGACATAAGTACGCATGATGAAAAGATTAATGAGCTCGAAAAAGAGGGAAAGACCGTTGTAACTTTAGCTTCAGAGAGCGGTGTTCTCGGGATCATAGCAATAGCCGATGATGTAAAAGAAACCGCAGCAGAAGCTGTTGCGGATCTGAAAAAGGCCGGGCACAAAATATTCATGATAACAGGCGACAATCAAACCGCGGCGGAACACATCGGAAACATACTCCGCATTGATGAGGTTTACGCACGAACTCTGCCTGAAAATAAATCCGAGATAGTAAAGAAGATAAAAGAATCAGGTCCGACAGCTATGATCGGCGACGGGATCAACGACTCGCCTGCGCTGGCTGAAGCAGATATAGGAATAGCTATGGGATCAGGAACAGATGTCGCGATCGAGACCGGCGATATAGTTCTTATGCGTAACGATCTTAAAGACATTTCAAAAGCGATCAGGCTCAGCAGACTTACAATGAACAGGATTAGACTCAACATGTTCTGGGCGCTTTTCTACAATGTTCTGGGTATTCCTGTCGCTGCGGGAGTATTTTATGCGTGGACAGGCTGGCTCTTGAGCCCGATGATAGCCGGAACCGCGATGGCATTAAGCTCGGTCAGCGTGGTCACCAGCTCTCTCCTGCTCAGGTATAAAAAATTATAAAAGTTCTTTTATATATTTTT
>JAQVNT010000037.1 GCA_028702975.1 Candidatus Delongbacteria bacterium | reverse complement strand
ACAAGTATTTCCGGCCCCGGTTCGATGAAGGCTCCGCTTATCATCAGTCTGATCGCAGGTTTGATAGTCGGCGGTCTGGCGCAGCGAAGCCGTTTCTGCACCATGGGATCTATCAGAGATGTTATCCTCGTGCGAGATTTTCATCTGATATCAGGTATCGGAGCATTCACTCTCTCAGTTCTTGTAATGAACCTGATCCTCGGTCAGTTCAACGCGGGCTTCGAAAATCAACCGATAGCTCATAACCTTCACCTCTGGAACTTTCTGGGCATGATGCTTTCAGGATTCGCATTTGCGCTTTCAGGGGGTTGTCCGGGAAGGCAGCTCATTCTTTCAGGTGAAGGCGACACGGACGCGGGAGTATTTGTATTGGGGATGATAGTCGGAGCTGGATTCTCTCACAATTTCGCCATGGCAAGTTCGCCCAAAGGAATCGGAGAGTTCGGAATGTGGGGAACAATAATTGGACTCGTATTCACTTTCGTAATAGCGATAACTATGACACAGAAAAGAAAAACAGCATAAAAGGGGATAATAATGAAAACAGTTGACACCAGAGGACTTTCATGCCCTCAGCCTGTAATAATGGTGACAAGAGAGATAGTTGGAGGGGAAAAACAGTTCGAAGTTCTCGTTGACAGCGAAGCCTCATACGAGAATGTAACAAGAATACTCGATAATAAAGGTTATAAATTTTCGACCGAAGAAAAAGATGATCACAAAATAATAAAAGCTGAGAAATGATCCGATATCGCTTGTTTAACAGGTCGATGTTTCATATAATACAGAGACAAAATCGGAGGTCAGAAAATGATATACTTTGATAATTCAGCGACATCTTATCCCAAACCGTCTCAGGTAACTGATGCAGTGATATATTTTATGACTAAAATTGGAGCTAATCCGGGAAGGGCCGGGCACAGTCAGTCTGTTAAAGCGGGAGAGATAGTTTTTGAGGCGCGTAAAAAAGTCGCCGTATTCTTCGGTTTAAAAAGTCCGATGAATGTGATCTTCACTTCGAATGCAACTGAAGCCCTCAACACTGCAGTCAAAGGTTTACTCATAAAAGGCGATCATGTAATTACGTCAGCGATGGAACATAACAGCGTTATGAGGCCTCTAAAGCGTCTTGAAGAGGACGGAATAATTACATTTTCAGTTCTTGAAGGAGATGACAGGGGAGTGCTGTCGGTTGAGGAAGTGATTAAAGCCATAAAACCGGCAACAAAAGTCTTGGTAATAAACCACATGTCGAATGTTACAGGCGCAGTTCAGCCTGTGAGGGAAATAGGAGAATTATGCCGTTCCAAGGGAGTTTTGACGATCCTGGACTGCGCTCAGTCGGCCGGCATAATTCCTTTGGATATGTGCGCTGATTATATCGATATCGTCTGCTTCACCGGCCACAAGGGGCTCTACGGGCCGACAGGAACGGGCGGAATGGTGATCCGGGACGGTTTCGACTTCAACCGGATAAGGCCGCTGAAAGAAGGCGGTACAGGGAGCCTGTCGGACAAAACGGTTCAGCCCGCGTTTATGCCCGACAAGTTCGAGAGCGGAACGCTGAACGCAGCCGGCATTGCCGGGCTCTCAAAAGGGATCGATTTTCTCAACTCCCTTCCCGAAGGGCTAAAATCTGTACAGCTTCATAAACAGACCCTTCAGAAGTATTTCATTGAAAAAGCAAAGAAGCATGTTAAAGGTTTTGTAACGCAGTCAGAAACGGAGGGTTACGGCGTTGTTTCATTCACGATAGAAGGACTCAGCGTTTCAGAAGTCACAATGAAGCTGTCTGACCTGTACGGGATCATGTCCAGGCAGGGACTCCACTGTGCGCCGCTGGCGCACCGGCGCATCGGAACTTTCCCGGAAGGTACAGTCAGGTTCGGTTTTTCCGTATTCAACACAAGGGATGAGATCGATTCAGCCGTAAAAGCGCTGAAAGAGATCGCGGGGGGAAACTGATGAGCGGTGAATCGGTGATTTTATTCCATTCATCAAATTATGCGATGTGGGCAGCAGATGCTCTTAAGAAGGCTAAAATCGGACACAAACTAGTCCCCGTTCCGCGTGAACTCAGTTCAGACTGCGGTTACTGTGTCAGGTTTGATACTCTAAGTGCTGGACAGGTTTCAGCTCTGATGGAAAAAGAAAACATTGAGTTCGACAGGATCGAACAGATATAAAAATTCCATACGATTTTCTACTTAAACAATTCCCTTGATTTTACTTATAAAAAAAGTATAAATTACCGTTTCGTAATATATGAATTTTAGAAGGTACAGATGAGAAAGATCAAAGTCGGAATAAACGGACTCGGCAGGATAGGAAGAACTGTCTTCCGTCTGCTGCTGGACCACCCGCATATCGAGATCGCAGGAATTAATGACACTCTGTCGTCTGAGGCACTTACCCATTTGATAAAATATGATACTGTGCAGGGAACACTTAACCGGTCCGTAAAGGTAATTGGAAACCATCTCGTGATCGGAGATACAAAAATCCCTCTGACACACGCCGGCTCACCTTCAGAAATACCCTGCCGAGAATGGAAAGTGGATATAATGATAGAATCGTCAGGCAGATTCAAAAAAAGAGAACAACTTCAGAAGTTTATCGATGCGGGCGCAAAAAAAGTAATACTTTCATGTCCGTCTGAAGATGAAGTTGACAGAACCGTTATAATGGGTGTCAACGATAAAGAACTGAAATCCGGAGACAGGATCGTTTCCAATGCTTCATGCACCGCAAACTGCGTATGTCCTCTGCTTTATGTGATCGATAATGAGATCGGGATCGGATCTGCTTTTCTGAATACCGTTCATCCCGTAACGGGAAATCAGAACATAACCGATTCCGGACATGAGGATCTCAGGAGGTCAAGGGCAGCAGGTTATAACATTATTCCGACTACCACTTCCGCCGTAAAAGCGATCCGTGAGGTTATGCCGCAATTAAAAGACAGATTCGACGGCATGGCTACAAGAGTTCCCGTATTGGACGGAGCTCTCGCAGAGCTGGTGATAGTACTAAAGAAAAAAACTGACATATCACGCCTGAACAGAATAATTGAAAAGAGCACCGAAAGCTGTATGAAGAACATAATCGCTTACTGCAGCGATCCTGTTGTGTCATCCGATATTATACGAAGACCGGAGTCGTGCGTTTTCGATTCTCTTTCAACAAAAGTAATAAACGGCAATACTGTTCAGCTCATCGCCTGGTATGACAATGAGTTCGGCTATTCGAACAGGATAATTGACCTGATAACAATGCTCGGAAGGTAAAAGATGGAAAAAGATTTCAAATCTAAAGCGCTGGAGGTCAATCTTTCCAATACGAGGCAGGAAAACATTGAATTCCCTGAGGATCATATATTCTTCATGTCACTTTCGGATTCCTATTACGGCATACACAATTACACCGTTGAATTCTTTAACGAAATACATCACAAATACCCGAATTTTAAGGATATAAGCAACAGGCTCAGAAAGATCTGCGTCGGTGACTACTGGCTTTATGTTCGCGATGAAAATGCGGATAGAGCTTTAGGGATACTTGTAGGCATTTTTGAAGACCTTCTGGATAAGCCGGTCGAGTTCGAGATAAAAAAGGATCTGGTCAGGACCGTTATCGAGTTTGCCGGTATAATGATCAATCACGAAAAACCTTTCTTTAAACTGATAGAAAGGATACTGTCTCTACTGGAAAAGCTTCTCAAAGTCGAACCGAAGACGATACTGATCAATTCCGATACTGTAAAAAATCAGCTTTCCGGACTTTCTAAAACCGACGAATTCAGGAACCCGTATAACGAATTTTATAGGGATATGTGCAGGAAGAATATTGAATATTGGGACAAACAGACAGGCATAGATGAATGGTTACGGGAAAGAGAAAATCTTTTTTCTGAGGAATCTGTCGCGATCCTCAAACAGACAGGCAAAGAGTTTTACAACGACTATTATAAAATGTTCGATACCGGGCATGATACAAAATATCTTGAAGATAACATTCCCCTTTATTTTGAATTCTCCAACTTCTACAGAAAATATGTTGACAGGCTCATCTCGCCAGTCGATAAATTCCATTATCTCGTTTTTTTGCTTGACATAGAAGGCATGAACCACCAGAAAGACCATCTGATGTACGATCTGAATGTGGTCTTGGGAAATATTTTCAAGGATCTTGAAGAATCTCTTGTCAAACCTTTTCTTGATGATGTGTTCGAAGTATTTAAAGATCTGAAAAGGACAAATAAGCTCGCAGTTCTTGCATGCTGCAGAACGATCGGAATAAAACTGGCGGACATTAAAGAATCTTCCTTATGCGAATATTTTGCGCTGAAAATACTTAAACTGGGATTTACACCTCCCGGACCTTCATTCCAGACGGATGAATGGAGGATCAATGTTGATCCTGCGCATGTTGTGAACATAAGGACATGGCTGGATATTTTTGAAGCTGATACCTCAAAGTATGAAACGATACTTGCCGGACTGACAGCCAATCTTAAGCTGGGCGGCGTGCTTATTTTCGATACCGATCTTTTTCAGAAGGATGTTTCAAAGCTTCTTAATTGCGATATTAAAAGTTCTTACAAACTGGTAAAACAGCTGTGCAGAATATTCCCTATCTATTTTAACGAGATCGGTGCGGAGGGTGAGTTAAGAGATGTCACTACAATGATCGATGAGATCAGTTTCAGACAGGACAGGCTCATACATTTTTTGAGGAAACAGGTCCATACCGAGAGCAACAATACCCATATAGAACTTACCAGAAGGATATTTCTTTTCTGGGTGAACAGAAAAACAGAGATTATCGAAGATCTTGTTCCGAAGGATGTTTTGAACTCAATAGATACTGAAGGCGAGCATGTAGCTCCGATCACCGCACTAATACACAAGATCGCATCGATCGCTCAGATCGAGCCTGAAGAGATCATTCACAATAAAGAGAAAGATATCAGAAAATGGATAGCAGAGGCAAAAGAGACTGATACTGTCAGCGGCAAAAGACTTATGATGATATGCAGGCTCAATAATATGCTGGTAGAAAAATATTCTTTCAGCACGGTCGATATCTGCGGTTATTTAAGAAAGTTTACGGTGCCTTCATCCGATAAGATCGATCTGCTCGAAGAGTCGCTGAAGGAAAAGAAAACAGAAAAAGCCCTTAAGATCGTTATGGAGATAATGGAACAGCTTAACAATATTATTTTCAGCGAGAAAAAAACTGAAGGCTGGGAGAATATATATTATAAAAGGCATGTGGCTTACGGCATCCCTTCAATGTACGGTGCCTATAGAGAGGAAAGGTTTGAATCTCTGGGGAAAATATTCAAGCTTGAACATCTGGCTCTGCAGCTGATCATGGATCTTAAGAACGATATCGACCTGAGTTACATTACTGCCGATTCGCTTCAAAGGATATTCAAAGTGCTTCAGTATTATCAGAGAGGGCTTCAGATCGACGGGATATCGATCAAAGAACTCGATCACAATATGGAAATGTTCAGGTACAGTCTTACATCCAAGAGTTTCAGTCTTCATCAGTACATAAATATGTTCCGTTTTATCGGCGAAAGTATCAGGGAGATCATAAAGAAATATTTCTTTAAACCGTATGATAATCCTTTAAAAACAATAGTCCCTCAAATATTTGACTGTTCAGGACTCGATGAAAGAGAAGTTTCGAATCTGACCGACAGAAAATCCGAGGAGTTTTACAGGGAAATGCTTTCCAACGCTTTCCTTCTTCAGGGTCTGGATTCATTCACATCCGAAATAATTTCGGCTATGAGCAATATGGTCAACAATTATTCTCCTGAAATGATCAGGGATATCATGTCATTTGACAAGGATATGATCGCGAGCCCTTTGTATTCAAAGACCCCGAATTTGGATAATCATGTGTTTTTAGGTCAGAAAGCGTTCAATCTCAAAAAATTGTACCTTCTTGGTTACCCCGTTCCTCCGGGATTTGTAATTACAACAGAAATATTCAGGCGGAAGAATACCATTTTAAATCATCCCCAGCTTTTAAAGGATTACAGCAGAGCAATTGAGTATCATGTGAAGAAGCTGGAAAAGATAACAGGCAGACAGCTCGGCAACCCGGACAACCCTCTTCTTCTTTCCGTACGCTCAGGATCGCCCATCTCAATGCCCGGAGCCATGAATACTTTTCTGAATGTCGGAGTGAATGAGGAGATAATTGAAGGCCTGAGCAAAAAAGAGAATTATCCGTGGACTGCCTGGGATTGTTACAGAAGATTCCTTCAGACATGGGGAATGTCTAACGGCATTGAGAGGGATGTTTTCGACAAGATCATATCTGACTATAAAAAAGAGTACAACAAAGAACTGAAATCCCAGTTCGATCCAGTTCAGATGAGAGAGATCGCTCATGCCTATAGAGCTGTTCTGGACAAATACAAAATTTATATCGAGGACGATCCTTACAAACAGCTCAAGCAGACAATAACGAGTGTTTTCAATTCATGGGATTCCAAGCTTGCGAAAACATACAGGAAGATTTTGGATATCGCTGACGAATGGGGGACGGCCGTGACGGTACAGGATATGGTGCTCGGTAACCTTAATTATACTTCGGGGACCGGAGTTTTATTTACCCGCGCCGATTATATCTCAAAGCCAGGGATCAACATAAACGGGGATTTTACATCCATAAGCCAGGGAGAGGATATCGTGGGAGGTCTTGTAAAACCTCTGCCCGTTTCTCCCGATCAGCCTTACTGTAAGGACCCGAAGAGCTCACTTAAAGATACATTTCCCGGAATTTACAATAAACTGAATAAAATGTGTGTAGAACTCATCGATGACCACGGTTTTGATCATCAGGAGATGGAATTTACTTTTGAGTCCAGCGATCCGGACGATCTGTATATCCTTCAGGTAAGGAATCAGAATACGGTCTCGGATTCCGAAGTAACGGTATTCAAAGACCCGGTCGATGAAAGTCTGATGTTGGGAACGGGAATAGGGATCGGCAGCGGCGTAATCAACGGGGTTCTTATTTTCGATCAGAATGACCTTTATGAGACAAGAAAGAAAGATCCGCATTTCAAACTGATACTTGTACGACCGGACACGGTACCTGATGATATCGGTTTGATATATGAGTGCGACGGACTTATCACTGCAAGAGGCGGATCAACATCTCATGCTGCTGTAACGGCTGCAAGGCTGAAGAAGATATGTATTGTAAACACCGGCGGTCTTCTTGTGGATGAGAAAAACAAAACATGCAGTTTCGGAGCTGAAACTTTTAAGAGGGGCGATAAAGTTGCGATCGACGGTAATAAAGGCTGTGTTTACAAGGGAAATCATCCTGTTACAGAATTGAAATAACAAATATGCTGTAAAAATTCGCTTAAAAGATTTCGGTTGCTTTGCATAATAAATTCATTTATAATCATATAATTAAATGACCCAAAAAGGAGGTTAGAGCAATGGATATTAAGGTAAGAAACAAGAACTACCTTGGCATAAACAGCCTTGGGAGAATCGGAAAACTTGTTTTGTGGCATCAGCTGTCAAAGAAGACTTTTGACGGTGTTGTGATCAATCTTGGCCGAAAGGTCGGAAAAAACATCGAGGATCTGATCCAGACTATAGAGAATGACACTACCTACGGTCCGCTTGGTAAATTTCTATACGGAATAAACAGGACAGGATCTATCGTCAAAGTGATCGATAAGGAAAAGTTTATTTTTGAAATAGACGGCATGCCTGTGAAAATTCTGACCCAGGAAAGAAATCCGAAAAATATTCCATGGAAGAACGAAGATGTAAGGGTAGTTATTGACTGTACGGGCCAGTATGTAGATCCCACGACCCAGTTCGACGATCCGAAAGGCAGTCTGAGAGGTCATTTAGTCGGCGGAGCGCAGAAAGTGATCCTGAGCGCACCTTTCAAGATCAAGGACAAATCTGCCAAGATGCCTGATGACGCATCGATGATGGTTTACGGGATCAATCACCTTGAATACAATCCCGAAAAGCACCATATACTATCCGCTGCAAGCTGTACGACGACAGGACTGTCCCACATTATCAAACCTCTTCTTGATGACAGGGAGACTTCAAAGATACTGACTACTTCCATGTCGACAGTTCATGCGTCAACCAATACGCAGTCCGTGCTTGATTCCGTACCAAAGGACGGTGCTTCCGACCTGAGAAAAACGCGCTCAGTCTTAAACAACATCATTTTGTCAACTACAGGTGCGGCCAAAGCGCTCGAGTCCATACTTCCTCAGATACAGGAGATCGGCTTTATGGCGGATTCGGTAAGGATACCTACAAATACAGTTTCTCTTCTGATTCTGAACATAACTTTCAGCTCCGGACTTGACGAAAAAGGTAACCCGATCATAAACAGAAAGTACCTGAACGATATATATATAAAAGCAGCGGCAGGTTCTCAAAAAGACATGCTTGTGTTCTCCGAAAGGCAGAATGTATCTTCCGACCTGATGGGATTTAAGGCATCGGTCGTCATCGAAGGTCACGAAACTCATACAAGAACAGGTTTTATTAAAATTCCCGCGTCAATGCTTGAGAGCTACGGAATGAAAGATTCCAAAACTATCCAGCTGCCTGTCACCCATGCAAAGATATTCGGCTGGTACGACAATGAGTACGGCAGCTATGTGAACACGCTGTCAGCTCTTGCAGATTATGTAAATCAGAAATTCTGATAATGCGTTTATCAAAATGTTTTCTTATATTTAAGCCCTTGTTAAAAAGGGCTTTTTTATGATAACAGTTTCAGACATATCTCTCAAATTCGCTGACAAGGTCATTTTTGACTGTGTTTCGCTGTTTATCCGAGACAGCGACAGGATCGGCATAGTCGGCGATAACGGAACGGGCAAAACGACCTTTTTAAAAAGCCTCTTAGACGAAGTTTATCTGGACAAAGGTACCGTCGAGATCAGAGCCGGGAAAACGACAGCCTACCTTTCGCAGGAAGCAACCGAACTGCCTGAGATCACCGTTCTTGAATTCATGCGCAGGTCGTCTGGCATATCTGAGATCGAGAACGAAATGAAAAGGCTGGAAAAAGAGATCTCCGTCTGTGACCATGAGAGTAAAGAGTATGAACAGATACTGAATGCCTATTCAGGGATAACGCACGATTTCGAGATAAAGGGCGGATACGCTTTCGACTCCGAGGCAAAAAGGATACTTTCCGGCCTCGGCTTTAAGAGCGATGATTTCTCAAGGTCATGTACCGAATTCTCAGGCGGCTGGAAGATCAGAATAAACTTAGCGGTAGTTCTATCCAAACGAGCCGACATCCTCCTTTTGGACGAGCCGACTAACCATCTCGACGCCGAAAGCATGGAGTGGCTGGAATCGTATCTGAAAGGCCATACCGGCGCGATCATCACGGTGTCACACGACAGACGCTTTCTGGATAAAATGGTGTCAAAGATACTTGAGCTTAAGCGCGGGAAGTTCGAATTGTACAGCGGGAATTATTCTTTCTACCTTAAAGAGAAGGAAAGGCGCCTTGAGGCTCTTAAGAAGGAATATGAAGCTCAGCAGGGCGAGATAAAGAGGATACAGGACTTTATCGACCGTTTCAGGTCAAAGGCAACCAAAGCGCCGCAGGTCCAAAGCAGGATCAAGATGCTGGAGAAGTTCGATGTCATTGAGCTTGAGAACGAGTCGAAGAAGATCAAAATAAAATTCCCTGAGACCGCCAAGAGCGGAAACGAAGTGATCCGCGCCGCTGATCTGGCTAAAAGCTACGGAGAGCTCAATGTGTTCTCGGGCGTGAACTTCACAGTTTACCGCGGCGAGAAGATCGCGGTCGTGGGAAAGAACGGCGCCGGAAAATCCACACTGTTCAAGATACTGGCCGGCGAGACTGAACCTTCAGGCGGCTCGTTCGCTTTCGGGCTGAATGTCAGCCCCGCGTATTTCTCCCAGGAGAGCGCGGAGAATCTGAACACGGAGAATAATATCTGGGAGGAAATACGCGCCTGTGGCGCCGCTGAGACCGATCAGAGGTTAAGATCAATGCTCGGTGCGTTCCTTTTCAGCGGAAATGATATATACAAGCCTATATCGGTACTCAGCGGCGGGGAGAAGTCGCGGCTTGCTCTTCTGAAGATACTTCTGAGCAAGAGCAACCTTCTCATCTTAGACGAGCCGACAAACCACCTTGACGCCGCGACGAAGAACCTTTTCCAGCATGCGCTTCTGACCTACGAAGGCACGATCGTAATAGTCTCTCACGACAGGTTCTTCTTAGACGAGCTTGCCACTAAAGTGTTCGAGATCAGAGACGGCGCTTTTAAAGTCATCGAAGGTAATTACAGCTATTACATAGAAAAAAGAGATCAGGCTCAGGCTGACGAATCAAAGTCAGGCTCAGAGGCTCAGGCTCAGGATAACGCCGCTTCATTCAAAACGAAAGATCAGAAAAGAGCCGAGGCCGAACTGAGGAACAAACTGCACAAGGAAACAAAATACTACAGAGAAAAACTCGAAAGATCTGAGGCCGAGATAGAATCCTTAGAAGAAAGAAAGTCGGAGATCGAGGCATTATTAACCGCAGGCTGCAATTCCGATCCAGACAGAATAACCGAGCTAAGCAGGGAGATCGGCGAGATTGAGATAAAGTTAGCCTATAAAATGGATGAATGGACAGAGCTCAACGAAAAACTCGAAGAGAAAGCGGGATCGGTCAACTGAAAGATCAGAAAAGAGCATATATTTACGCAGGACTGGCCGTATTTTTCTGGTCAACCGTGGCGACCGCGTTCAAGCTT
>JAQVNT010000299.1 GCA_028702975.1 Candidatus Delongbacteria bacterium | reverse complement strand
TCTGAACGGGCCGCGGAAGATGTCTTTGATTATTTATGGTATGAGAATGATTATTGTGATTTCTATGAAGGAACTGAACGCAGATTTTACAACCGGGAGGTCTTTAAAGAAGTGTACGAAGAAATGCTCAGTTCTACTCTTACCGCATCTTTCGGAAAGGAGACCGGAAAAGTTGAGGTCTGTAGGGCACAGGAAAAATATGATTTCGACGCGAAGGATTATAAGCTGAAGGTTATGAAGTTCAAAAAAATGCTGAAACAATTTGGTGATGATGAGGCTATTCCGCCCCCTGAAGACTTGTAGCTGTGTTAACGCCGTTATGTGGCGGTGTGCATTTCGTATATTTATGTAATTAAATGCGGAGGTGATTATGAGTAGATATTATAATGCAAAATTCAAAGTAACGCTCGAGATCGGGCCGCTGTTCGAAAAAGACAATAAAAAAGTTGTTGAGAAAAATGAATTCGTTATCAAGGCCAAATAAAAATCGCAGGTATACGATCTGCTGAATTATCTGTGGTTTGACGGCAATCCTGAAAGTTTCGTTGACACTCAGAAGCTTCTTGGAGCAAGAGAAGAGGCTCTGGAGGAAGATGAAAACGAGACATTCAACTGGGAGTTCGATACAGTTTCGGTCGAGAAGATAAAAAAAACTTGTGACTATGACTATGATGCAGGTGATTTCGAGGAAGAGATCGAGGCTTACAATAACGAATGGTCCGATAACGGAGATGAGTGAAAAACAGGACGACGCCGTTATCTGCGCGAAAATGAAAGAAAAGAAGAAAAAGAAGTAATCTCGCTGGATAAGAATTTATTAAATAAATGATATTTTTTTAATGGCGTGTCACGATTTGACACGCCTCTATGTTTATATTGCGGGAAAGTTAATGTAAAAAGGGGGCAAATATGTATAAGCAAAAGATCATCGTTAAAGGTGCAGAGATTCAAATTATATCTAAAGAGAATGAAGACTATATCTCCTTAAGCGACATGGTCAAAGATTTTGAAGGAGGTTCTGCACTGATCGAACAATGGCTAAGGAATAAGGATACTATTGAATTTCTGGCAGTTTGGGAAGAATTAAACAATAAGAATTTTAATTCCATCGAATTCGAGGGAATAAGAAAAGAAGCAGGTACAAACCGATTCTTTCTATCAGTAAAAAAGTGGATGAGTAAAACAAATGCCAAGGGAGTATTTGCCAGTGCGGGCAGATATGGAGGTACATATGCTCATAAGGATATTGCGTTCGAGTTCGGATCGTGGCTTGATCCAAAGTTCAAATTATATCTAATAAAAGAATTTCAACGATTAAAAAAAGAAGAAAGTGATCAACTTAAAGTTCAATGGAATGTTCAGCGTACTATTTCGAAGATCAATTACAGGATTCACACTGAGGCTATCAAGGAAAATCTTATCCCGCCGGAAGTTTCAAAATATCAGGTTCAGTTCATCTATGCGAATGAGGCTGATGTTCTCAATGTTGCTCTTTTCGGTTATACTGCCAAAGAATGGAGAGAATCAAACCCCGTTAAAACAGGGAATCTGAGAGATGAGGCAAGCTTGGAACAGCTCGTAGTACTGTCTAATCTGGAAAGCATAAATTCGGTACTGATCAGGCAGGACATTTCACAATCGGAAAGGTTGATAAAGCTGAATGAAATAGCTATCTCGCAGATGAAGTCGCTGATAAATAGTAGAAGTATAAAGAAACTGATCAAGTAAATTCGAATATTAATTGTAAACGCCGTTATGTGGCGGATGAGGTTACTTATATTATAAAAAAATCTGAAAAAGGAGGAAGATATGCCGAAGAAAGATCACACACAGCTTATATGCGTACTGGACAGGTCGGGTTCAATGGAATCTGTTGCCGATGACGCTATAGGAGGGTTCAATACCTTTATTGAAGAGCAGAAGAAGCAGCCGGGAACCATGAGCGTCACTCTCGTGCTTTTCGATCATGAATATCTTGTGCCGTTCAAAAACAAGGATATCATGAAGGTCGAACCTCTAAACAGAAAAAGTTATGTACCCAGGGGGGTGACTGCGCTACTGGATGCGGTCGGTAGGACTGTGAACGAAGCGGGGTCGGAGCTTTCGAAGAAGAAGGAAAAGGACAGGCCTGAGAAGGTCATAGTCTGCATCCTGACTGACGGTCTTGAGAACGCGTCGAAAGAGTTCAAGAGAGAGCAGATAAAAAAGCTGATCGAGCATCAGAAGGAGAAGTACAGCTAGGATTTTGTATTCCTCGCTGCTAATCAGGACGCTTTTAAAGAGGGAGGCAGTATGGGGATAGACGCCGCATATACGAGCAATTTCGTTTCCGACAGCAAAGGCACAAAAGACGCGTTCACATTTCTGAATGAAGCGGTAACGATCGCAAAGTCAAAGAAAAAGAAGTAATATCACGGGATAAAATATTGCAAATGATGACGGTTATGAATTGAAGAAGAAAGTTATTGACTAGTGCATTATTTTGTGTTATATTTGCATAATACTACGAAAAAGGTAGATATATGAAAACAGAAAGCAGTTCCAGTATGATTAAAACGATCAGGCTTGAAGATTATGTTTTTAAAGCAAGATCAATGGGCAGGTATTCTATGTTCGTTCCTGCTCGGTATCGCGACGAGGTCGCAGGCGTTCAGGAGCCGGACGTGTTCCGTATCGGTGACGTAGCCGAG
>JAQVNT010000298.1 GCA_028702975.1 Candidatus Delongbacteria bacterium | reverse complement strand
CGAATATACCACGCTCGTGCTCGAAGGACCGTGCATCCATCAGGTACCGTCAAAAGAGAAAGTCAGAAAAGTAAAATTCAATTACGATAAATGCCGCCGCTGCGGAAAATGCAACATGTGTCAGGGCATCGAATTCGATGAAGAAAAAAGGCCGCACTTCACTCAGCTCTGCACGAACTGCGCGGGTCAGGGACAGGTATGTATGCAGATCTGCCCGTTCGGAGCGATCGAGCTAATTGAGGAAGACACTAAGGCGAAAATGCCGGATCTGCCGGATGTAAAAGAAGCTGAAAATGCTGATATCGATCCGAAACTATTGCCTGAGTCACTTAGAGTCGCGGTCAGGGGCATAGGTGGTCAGGGTAATCTTTTCTTCGGAAAAGTGCTTGCCGAGGTCGCTCTGAATACGCCGTATAAGGACATCCATATAGTCAAAGGCGACACGCACGGAATGGCTCAGCTCGGCGGCGCGGTGATCTCGACTTTCGGGTGCGGAAATGTTCACTCTCCCGTGCTCATGCCCAAAACCGCGGATGTTCTTGTCGTTATGGAAAAGTCGGAAGTTTTAAGGGAAGGTTTTCTGGACCTTTTGAAAGAAGGAGGAACTGTCATTCTCAACAGCTATAAAGCATTACCGCCAAGGGTAAGTATTCACGATTATCCGAAAGATAAAGATATAGACGAAATTCTTCAAGGCTACAAACTCATAAGCATCGACGCGGAATCAGTGGCAAAAAGTTTCGGGGACGAGCAGGGAAAAACATCAAATGTGATCGTTCTCGGAATGTTGTCAAAAATAGATCCGTTCGATAAAATACCGGCCGGCGTGTGGGTGAGCGCACTCAAAAAACTGTCGCCCAATGAAAATATATTCAAAGCTAACATAACCGCATTCAACGGAGGAAGGAACCATGATAAATAGAGAGCTCGTCAACCCTAAATCTATCGTAGTGATCGGCGCGTCCGAAAATATTAAAAAGCCAGGCGGAAAAGTTCTTTACAACATTCTGCTCGGAAAATATAAGGGGAAGCTGTACGCCGTCAATCCCAAAGAGGAAAAAGTTCAGGGCGTGAAGTGCGTAAAACCCGAAGACCTTCCAAATGTCGAGCTGGCGATCATCTCCGTAGCCGTAAATCATGTGAAAGGTTATGTTGAATATCTCGCGAAGGAAAAGAAAACGAAGGCATTTATAATACTGTCAGCCGGTTTCGGTGAGATGGGTGAAGAGGGCAAGAAGCTCGAAAAAGAGATAGTGGCTATCGTGGATAAGTTTAAGGCATCGCTGATAGGACCGAACTGTATAGGTGTACTGACCACCCATTACAACGGAATATTTGCGGGACCGATACCTAAACTCGATCCTGCAGGCTGCGATTTCGTTTCCGGCTCGGGAGCGACTGCCGCTTTTATCATCGAAAAAGGTATCCCGATGGGAATTACTTTCGCGAGCCTGTACTCTGTGGGCAACAGCGCGCAGATCGGCGTTGAGGATGTGCTCAAGTACTGGGATGAGAGCTTCGATCCGGTTTCAAGTTCAAAAGTCAAACTTCTGTATATGGAAAATGTCAATAAACCGGATATGCTGTTAAAGCACGCCTCTTCATTAATTAATAAGGGGTGCCGGATCGCAGCTGTAAAGTCGGGAAGCTCCTCAGCAGGCTCAAGAGCCGCCTCGTCGCATACGGGCGCGCTGGCAACGCCGGACAAAGCAGTTGAAGCGCTGTTCAGAAAAGCCGGCATCGTCAGGTGTCACGGCAGAGAAGATCTGATCTACACCGCAGGCGTGTTCATGCAGAAAGAGCTTAAAGGAAAGAATATTGCGATCATCACTCATGCCGGCGGCCCGGGGGTCATGCTGACAGACGCGCTCTCCAACGGCGGGCTTGAAGTCCCTCACATCGAGGGGAAATACGCTCAGGAACTTCTCGAGCAGCTCTTCCCAGGTTCGTCCGTTGCCAACCCGATCGACTTCCTTGCCACGGGATCTGCGGAGCAGCTCGGTATCACCATAGATTATGTAAACAAAAAATTTAAAGAAATTGACGGAATGGTCGTCATCTTCGGTTCGCCCGGCCTCGGTGAAATATACGATGTCTATAAAGTGCTCGACGAAAAGATGAAAAAGACAAAAAAGCCGATATACCCGCTTCTGCCTTCGATAGTATCTGCCGGTGCTGAAATTGAGTATTTTAAAGCTCTCGGAAATGTTTATTTCTCGGATGAGGTCAATCTTGGACATACGATCGTAAATGTCGCCAATACACCGAAACCCTATACTGAATTTACAGAAGAGAAGGTCGATAAAAAGAAGATAAGGGCGATAATTGCTAAAGCTAAAAGCGGGTATCTCAAGCCTGGACAGGTTGCTGATATGCTCGATGCTGCAGGCATACCGAGAGTTCCCGAATTCGTGAGCGCAAAAAAAGCTGAAGTTGTAAAAAAAGCGAAAGAGTTCGGATTTCCGCTCGTAATGAAAGTGGTCGGCCCGGTTCACAAATCCGATGTCGGAGGTATAGCTCTCAACCTGAAAACGGAAAAAGAGGTAGAGAAAACTTTCGACAAAATGACTAAGATAGAAGGTTATAAAGGCGTTATGATCCAGCCGATGATCTCCGGAAAGGAATTCTTCGCAGGCATAAACCACGAAGGAAAATTCGGACATTCGATACTCTGCGGGCTCGGCGGAATATTCATCGAAGTATTCAAAG
>JAQVNT010000297.1 GCA_028702975.1 Candidatus Delongbacteria bacterium | reverse complement strand
CTGAACGATCTCAGAATAATGCTCATTGGTCTTTTTATCCCGCCGGTTATCATTACTGCGGAAATAATTATCATTATCACAAGCATAGTGCTTATCACGCTGATCTGAACAAGTATGATCCCGTCGATGTCCTCAAGGTACGGGCTGACAAGATAATATATTTCCAGAAGAGGCGAAAGAGATATTCCGGCAAAAGCTATGAGAAGTTTTACCATTATGCTGTTTTTCTGCGGCGGAAAGATTATGCCTCTGCTCTCGAAAAGCTTTTCTTTCAGGTAGATGCTGAAGCTGTCGGCGAGGAAATAAGTGAATATCGTGCCCATTACGCAGTTCCGGTTTATCACCCTGACCACAGTACCGAACGAAAAAACGCTCTCATAGCTGAACTTCATGAAAAGCAGATTGATCAGCGAATAGAAAAGCGCGGTCAAAAAGAAAAGCGATACTGTGAGAAGTGTCAGATCTCTCACCCTGTCCCCGACGAGCGTGTCGTACTCTCTTTCCTTTTTGAGATATGAAAGCACGGGTCTGAAAAGATAGGCGGAGAAAGCTAATACGGGCAGTATGAAGAAAGCCGTTATCCTCAAAAAAGAATAAAAAATATCCGCGTACTGGCCCGAATACACCGCGAGGATGAAGCTCAGCACGAGTATGAACGCAGGATACAGGGTCACCGTACCGAAATACAGATTCCGCGTCCTGTTCTCAAAGAATTTCTTTAATCTGACTTTTATTCTCTGTCCTGTTTAACTTTTTTTATCAGTATCTCAAGTATCTTTATGGCTGAATCAGCTATCACTGTGCCGGGGCCGAATATTGCCGCAGCTCCCGCTTTATATAAAAAGTCATAATCCTGAGAAGGAATCACTCCGCCCACGATTATCATGATGTCCTCTCTGCCGAGCTTTTTAAGCTCTTCGATCACGTCGGGAACGAGGGTTTTGTGGCCTGCGGCGAGCGAGGATACGGCGAGTATGTGAACGTCGTTCTCTACGGCTTCTTTAGCGGATTCTTCCGGAGTCTGGAATAGCGGACCCATATCGACATCGAATCCGAGGTCGGCGAAGCTTGTTGCAACCACTTTTGCACCTCTGTCATGCCCGTCCTGACCCATTTTCGCTATCATTATTCTCGGTCTTCTGCCTTCGATCTGCTCGAACTCTTCAACTAGTGTTTTTGCCTTGTCGAAAGCTGAATTGTTCTTTGCGACACCTGAATATACTCCGGATATCATTTTTACCACCGCCTTATGTCTTCCAAATACTTTTTCGCAGGCGTCCGATATTTCTCCGAGGCTTGCTCTGACCTTTGCGGCCTCAATGCTGAGCTCGAGAAGATTGCCTTTGCCTGTTTTTGCGCATTCTGTGATCGCTTCAAGCGCTTTTTGAACGGCTGCCTGATCTCTTTCGGCTTTGAGTTTCTCAAGCCTTCTGATCTGAGCGTCCCTTACTGCAGAATTGTCAACTTCAAGAACATCGATCGGGTCCTGTTTGTCGAGCCTGTATTTGTTCACGCCGACGATAACTTCTTCGTTCGTGTCGATCTTAGCCTGCTTTCTCGCTGCGGCTTCCTCGATCCTCATCTTGGGCAGACCGCTCTCGATGGCTTTCGCCATTCCGCCGAGCTTTTCGACTTCTTCGATGAGCGCCCATGCCTTCTTGACCAGCTCATCCGTCATCTTTTCAACAAAATATGAGCCGCCCCACGGATCTACCGCTTTAGTGATACCGGTTTCTTCCTGAAGGTAAATTTGAGTGTTCCTCGCTATACGGGCGGAGAAATCCGTAGGCAGGGCGATAGCTTCGTCGAGAGCATTCGTGTGCAGCGACGAAGTATGGCCGAAAGCAGCCGCGAGAGCTTCTGTGCAGGTTCTGGCAACATTGTTGAACGGATCCTGCTCCGTTAAGCTCCAGCCGGAAGTCTGCGTATGGGTCTTCAGCTTCAGCGATCTCTGGTTCTTAGGATTGAATTTATTCACGATCTTAGCCCAGAGCAGTCTTCCGGCGCGCATCTTGGCGATCTCCATGAAATGGTTCATTCCCGCCGCCCAGAAGAACGACAGCCTCGGCGCGAACGCGTCGATGCTCAGTCCGGCTTCAACACCGGCTTTAAGGTATTCCCAGCCGTCCGCCAGAGTATATGCAAGCTCGATGTCCGCAGTTGCTCCCGCTTCCTGCATGTGGTAGCCGGAGATGGAGATAGAGTTGAATAGAGGCATTTTCTGAGAAGTATATTCGAAAATGTCCGAAATTATCTTCATTGAAGGTTTCGGCGGATAAATGTATGTGTTCCTGACCATGAATTCCTTTAAGATGTCGTTCTGGATGGTTCCGGAAAGCTCGTCGAGCTTTGCGCCCTGCTCGAGCGCCGTGACAATGTAGAAGGCCATGACGGGAAGGACTGCTCCGTTCATCGTCATAGATACAGACATCTTGTTAAGCGGAATGTTGTCGAACAATATTTTCATGTCAAGTACGGAATCGATCGCTACACCGGCCTTCCCGACATCCCCTTTCACCCTCGGGTGATCGGAATCATAGCCGCGGTGGGTCGCCAGGTCGAAAGCGACCGAAAGCCCTTTCTGGCCCGCGGCGAGATTTCGCCTGTAGAACGCGTTCGACTCTTCGGCGGTCGAGAATCCGGCGTACTGCCTGATCGTCCACGGCTTTGTCGAACCCATGGTCGCAAAAGGCCCCCTGAGATAGGGAGTTACGCCTGCGTCATAG
>JAQVNT010000036.1 GCA_028702975.1 Candidatus Delongbacteria bacterium | reverse complement strand
TTTTGGATTTTTAGATACCTATATTCACTAGTCCCACCGCGTTACTCGGGACAACCGCTAAAGTAAAAAAATACAACCGCAAAAGTAAAAATATAACAGGCACGATCAACAAATAAAAGGAGTTACCGTTGAGAAGAACCGTCATAACATTCCTGCTTATAACACTTACTTGGCTTTCTTATTCCGTCACTATGAATGATTTCGGTCAGTTCGAACAGAACGATAAGAATTCCGAAGTAAGTTGTGTTTATGAGAATGAACAGTTCAACTACAGCGGCGATGTTATAACAGTTACTGAAGGCAAACTTTATTTTAACGGTATGATCATAGCCGATCTGCCTGATTTTTTGAGCATACTCGCTGATACGAGGCGTGTTTTTGTTGTTACCAACAGGACAATATTCAGCCTGACTGGAGAAGTTCTAAGACCTCTCCTGACTTTTAATGAACTTATAAACGATCTTGCTTACCTAAACGGTGAGTTCCATGTTTCGCTTAAAAAAACTATCATGAACGGTTATAAATTTACGCATATAAAGATTACTTCCAATAATGACATCTCAACTGTTGATACCGCTATTCTGGATCTGAAAAAGAAAAATCTTCCTGATGATGAGCAGATCAATCCTCTCGTTCTAAAAAGCCCCGGCCGCATTTTGGTCAAAGGCAGCTACTAAATTCATCTTCTAATATTTTCCCGCAGGAGATTCCAATGGCATTTGTAAGAAAAGCTAACGGTGAAACAGAACTCTTTTCATCTGAAAAACTTGAGAGATCACTCAAGAGGTCCGGTGCAGACAGTGAAGCGATCTCTGAAATCATGAAGATAGTTACCTCAACCCTTTATGACGGAATAACAACCGGTAAAATTTACAATCTCGCTTACTCACAACTCAAAAAAAGAAAAAACACTCATGTCTTCAAATATAAACTCAAACAGGCAATAATGGAACTCGGACCCACAGGGCACCCGTTTGAAAGTTTTATCGGAAAGATCATGGAGATACAGGGTTACCGGACAGAAGTGGCTCTAACTGTTGACGGCTTCTGCGTAACTCATGAAGTGGATGTAATAGCTACAAAAGACAGTATTCAGTATATAGTTGAATGTAAATACGGCAAAAGCTCCGACAAGACCGTGAATGTTCAGGTTCCGCTTTATGTAAAGTCAAGGGTTGACGATATCGTAAGAAAACGGGAAAAAATAAAAGAGTACGAAGGATTTATCTTTCACGGCATGGTAGCAACGAACACAAGGTTCTCACCCGATTCAATTTCGTATGCAGAATGTTCGGGACTTTATCTTCTGGGCTGGGATTACCCGGCCGGAAACGGGCTTAAAGACATAATCGACAGGGAAAAGATATATCCGATAACGGTATTGAGTTCTCTTAACCATGCTCAAAAACAGATGCTTTTAGATACAGGAACCGTTATTTGCAGGCAGATCATAAAGGATCCGAAAATCCTTGAAAGCTTAGACTTGAACCTAAGTAAAAAAGACAGGGTCATTTCTGAACTGAACTCCGTCTGCAGCTGCTGATAATTTTTATTTCAGGTTGACTTAAATCGCTTTTTTGTTTATTTTTAACAGAATTTTTAACTTAAAAGATACGGGGAATTGATGACGACTGATACGATAAAGAACAGAGGCTGGGTAATGGTTTCTGCCGGTTTGGTGATAAATCTTGCGCTGGGAATACTCTACACATGGAGCATTTTCAAAGACAGCATTCAGAGATCTGTCGAAGCAGGCGGAGAAGGTGCTTTTACATGGGATAAAGCCTCCCTAAATGACCCGTACGCAGTATGTATTCTCGCTTTTGCATTTTCGATGATACTTGCAGGAAAGATACAGGACAAAAAAGGTCCTGCCCTCACTGCTTTCATTGGAGGGCTTCTTGTTGGATCGGGATTCATTCTAATTTCTTTCACAACTAGCCTGACGGTATGGATACTGGGTTTCGGGCTTCTTGCCGGTACGGGTATCGGTTTCGGATACTCAGCAGCCACCCCTCCCGCTTTAAAATGGTTCGCAGCATCGAAGTCGGGGCTCGTTGCGGGAATAGTAGTTTCGGGTTTCGGCCTTGCGCCTGTATATATCGCTCCGCTTGCCACTTTTTTGGTCAGAAGCTACGGCCTTCAGAATTCGATGCTGATCTTCGGTATCGCGTTCATAGTAATAGTTTCGGGAGCCGCTCTGATCCTTAGAAATCCGCCGGAGGGATATGTTCCTGTTGATCCAAAAGCAGGATTAAAACTTAAGAACAGCAATACAGCCGAAAATCACAATGCTCTATACATGCTAAAATCACCGACCTTTTACATAATGTGGCTTGTATTCTTCATCAGTTCAGGATCAGGACTGATGGTGATAGGAAGTATTTCCGGAATGGCTAAAAAAAGCATGGGGGAAGCAGCTTTCATCGCAGTGGCGATAATGGCTATAGGAAATGCGGGCGGCAGAATCGTTGCCGGCCTGGTCTCTGATAAGATAGGCCGAATACTCACCTTATCCATAATACTTATTTTTCAGGCCGCACTTATGTTCGTTTCCATACCGGTCGCTTCTTCAGATTCACCCGCGCTTTTAGTTGTTCTTTTGGCTACTTTCATAGGTTTCAATTACGGAACGAATCTTTCAATATTCCCCTCTTTTGTAAAAGGGTTCTGGGGAATGAAAAACTTCGGCGTAAACTTTGGCGTGCTCATGTCTGCCTGGGGACTGGGCGGCTCGATATTCAGCAGAATTTCCCAGTATCTTCTGGCGGAGACAGGCAATCACAACACATCATTCATAATTGCGGGAATATCTCTGGTTTTATGCCTCATACTTACACTTATTCTCGGAAAGATACATAAATAAGGAGGGAATTATGATCACTTTTGAAATCCCCGGCGAACGCGTTATAAATGCGGAACATCTCGTCCTTGACTACAACGGCACTCTCGCGGCTGACGGTGTTCTTTTACCCGGAGTTGCGGAAAAACTGAATCAGCTGTCTTCACTCATCAGCATACATGTAATTACCGCGGACACATACGGAGGAGCCGCTGAAAAAATGGCCGGAGTGAACTGCGATATAATAATAATAGAGGACCATTATCAGACTGAGCACAAGAAGGAATATGTGAAAAGGCTGGGTGCAGACAATGTGATCGCGATAGGTAACGGTGCAAACGACGCTTCAATGGTCAAGAATGCCGCGCTTGGTATATCGGTCATTCAGGCTGAAGGCGCTTCACCTTCAACAATTTTCAATTCTAATATTGTATGTACAAATATTTTAGACGCCCTTGATCTCCTTTTCAATCCGACAAGAGTATCGGCGACATTGAGAGTATAAATTTTTGGGTATTTGATAAAATGGAAAAAGACCCGTATCACAGTTGTAACGAGTTTTATTAGCCGGACCGCACCGGGTGAAATGCCTTTCTGCGGATCCGCGGGGAGGTTATATGATCGATAAAATTGAAAGAATACAGGAACTGATCGAAAAAAAGCTCTGGCTTGTTCTTAGAGAGGAATTAGCCGTACTTGAACCTTTTGAAGTCAGCGGGTTGATCGATGAGCTCGATGACGAAGAAGGCGTGATCGTATTCCGTCTTTTATCGAGAGAGCAGGCAAAAGAGACATTCCAGCACCTTCCGATAGAATGGCAGGAAAAGGCAGTAGAGGAACTCGCAAAAAATGCTACAAGGCTTTCAAACCTTCTCAATGACCTTGATCCCGACGACAGAACAGCTTTTTTTGAAGAGCTTCCCGGGCAGCTCAGTCACAAGCTGATCCAGCTTCTTAGACCTGAAGAGAGAAGCGTAGCTAAACAGCTTCTCGGGTACCCCGAGGACAGTATCGGAAGGCTGATGACACCTGAATTCATTGCGGTCAGACCTGAATTTACAATTACCCGCACCCTTGAACATATAAGGAAATTCGGCCCCGGTTCCGAAACTTTAAGCGTGATATATGTCGTTGACTCGAACTGGAAACTGCTCGACGACATTACAATAAGAGAGATACTTCTGGCTGACCCTAACGAAACGATCTCGGAAATAATGGACGGAAAATTCATTTCACTTAGCGCTCTCGATGATCAGGAAACTGCTGTATCTGTTTTTAAAGATTCCGATTATTCCGCAGTTCCCGTTACAGACACCGAAGGAACTCTGCTCGGTATCGTTACATTCGACGACGTGATGGACGTGGAGGAAGAGGAAACCACGGAAGATTTCCATAAATTCGGGGCTTTTCAGGATGCGGTCGTGAACCCACTTAAGGCAGGCGTTACATATATGTACAGCAAAAGGATAATGTGGCTGAGCATTCTGGTCTTCATGAACGTATTCTCCGGAGCGGCCATCGCCGGATTTGAAAATGTGATACATTCTATGGTCTCATTGATGTTCTTTCTTCCGCTTCTGATCGGAAGCGGCGGTAATGCGGGTGCACAGTCGGCCACTCTTATGATCAGGTCTCTGGCTGTCGGCGATGTTGAAACTTCAGATTGGATGAAACTTTTCGGGAAAGAATTCCTTGTATCTCTGATGCTTGGATTAACAATGGCCGCAGCTGTCAGCATCATAGCCAGTTTCCGCGCACCCGACATAATTCTGATCGTGGCGGCATCAATGGTGTTCACTGTGATAGCCGGGAGCCTTGTGGGACTCATGCTGCCTTTCATCTTCACAAAACTGAAGATCGACCCGGCTACTGCAAGCGCTCCGCTGGTAACATCGATAGCCGACATTGTCGGCGTCATAATATATTTTTCGATCGCGTCCTGGTATCTGGGTATAAAATAAATTTGTTACGATCTCAGATATTCCTCAGCTTCTTTCAGCTTTTCTACAGTACCTATGTCATACCAGTTCAATTCAGGCTGATAGGATATGACTTTCGCACCGGAACGGACAGCATTAAGGTAAACATCGATGATCGAATATTCAGTCTTGTCCTGCCCGAACCTTTCGATCTTTTTCTTATTCACTGCGTGGATCCCGCAGAAAGCCAGTAAAGATGAATTTCCTGCAGGTTCCTTTACAATATTCCTAATTCCCTTTTTTACAAGATTAAGCCCGCAGAAATCGCCCTCCGAATCGATAATGACCTGATTGAATGTATCCCTGTCCTGCATAACCATTGTAGCTGCAGCCTCATTCTTTTTATGGTACCCCATGAGCTTTTCAAGATCGATATCGCAGATCACATCGGTATTGTAAACAATAAAATCATCGTCAGTGATCTCTGAAAGCATATTAAATACTCCGCCGCCTGTTCCGAGGATGACTTTTTCATTTATAACTTTTATATCAGCCTCAAAATCTGATCCGGAAATAAAATTTTCTATCTGTTCTGCAAAATAGTGGGCGTTTATAATAATTTCATCAATGCCGTAATAAATAAATTTCCCGATTATATGCTCAAGAACAGGTTTTCCGGATAAAGGTACAAGCGCTTTGGGTATTGAGTCCGTCAGCGGCTTCAGCCTTGTTCCGTAACCGGCCGCAAGTATCATCCCCTGCATAAATTTTTAATCCTCTTCGTCAAATGATTCTCCGAGATCGAGCATATCGGTTTTTTCTGAATATTTTTCGTATTTTATCCTGCTCAGTTTCGTGAATTTTTTAATAATTTTATCTATACCTAAAGCAGCTTTCTCTATCTCCAATATGCTTTCGGTGAATTTTGAAGTAACATTTTCTTTTTTGATAAGGAGTTCAAGTATCTCCGCCTGTCCCAATATTGATGTCGTAAGCTGATTTAAATTATGGTTCTGACTTACCATAGCTGCATGAAGGGCTTTGATCTGCTCGGCTTCTATCATTTTCTCCACCATAATTTTAAGCTCGATCTGAGTTCTGACTCTTGCAAGGAGTTCAGGTGCGCTGAAGGGTTTGGCAATGTAATCCTGAGCCCCTGATTCAAGCCCCTTGATCACATATTCGCTGCTGTTCTGCCCAGACAAAAATATAACGGGTATCTTTGATGTCATAGAATTCGATTTCAACCTCTTACAGATGTCGAATCCGCTAATTCCGGGCATAGAAACATCTAGCAGTATCAGATCAGGCTGATTAAGCACTGCTGTTTCTTCAGCATCTGCGGGATCTTTCAGCATGAGAGTTCTATAATTGTCCATTGTCAGCATGGAATCAATAATTCTCAAATTAAGCGGCTCATCGTCAACGATCATTATCAGAACTTTACTTTTATCAAATTTCAACATTATTAATTCTCCCTTACTTTTTAAGGAACTTAAAAACCAGAGGAACGCCTTTGAAATCGTATTTCTCTCTCATCTTCTTTTCAAGAAAACGCTTGTAATTATCTTTCAGCTTGGTAGGATCGTTCACAAAAAAAGAGAAAACGGGCGGGTCTATCGCGACCTGAGTCATGTATTTTATATTTATGAATTTTCCGTTAACCGACGGCGGCGAATAATTTGATGTTATTTTTCCCAGAAAGTCATTAAGCTCTGAAGTGCCTATCTTCGTTTTCCTCTTTATTCTGATAGAACGGGCAAGGTCAAGCAGCTTGAATATTCTCTGCTTTTCAAGAACGGAAATGAATTTGATCTCGATATAGGGCAGCCAGTCGAGTTCTTTTCTTATATATCTCTCGTAATCTCTTGTAGTGTTAGTTTCCTTTTCTTTCACCAGATCCCACTTGTTGACTGCCAAGATCAGACCTTTGAAAAGTTTTTTCCCTTCTGTAAGAATATCGATATCCTGCTTTGTTATGCCTTCGATCGCATCTATCATCAATATAACTATATCCGCCCTTTCGACCGCCCTCAGAGTCCTGATGAGAGAGTAGAATTCCAGATTTTCTCTTACTTTCTTCCTTTTTCTCAGGCCTGCAGTATCGATAAGGACGATCTCCTCTCCCAGATACTTAAGCACCGAATCGATCGAATCTCTGGTAGTACCGGGAATATTTGAGACGATTAGTTTCTCTTTTTCAAGCAGCTGATTTATCAGGGAAGATTTACCTACATTCGGTTTCCCGATCACCGCAATTTTGAGTCTTGTATCCTTCTCCTGCTCCTCATTCAGGGCGTCCTCCTCAATATCTTCTGTTACCATATCAAGTAATTCGCCGGTATTTCTTCCGGTCATTGCTGAAACCGCTACAGGCGCTCCGAGGCCCAGATTGTAGAATTCAGCCGCGTCAGGCTCATCTTTCATTTCATCGATCTTGTTTACTGCCACGATTATTTTCTTTTCAGTTCTCTGAAGTTTTTTAACTATATCATTATCTATAGCTGAAATTCCCGTTTTAGAATCCACCATAAAAATAATCACATCGGCTTCTTCGATAGCTATTTCTATCTGAGATCTGATAATTGATTCAAAGAATTCCTTTGATTCGGGAACGAACCCTCCGGTATCAATAAGAGTGAACGTCTTTCCGGCCCAGCTTACCTTCCCGTAATTTCTGTCCCTGGTAACCCCGTAATAATCCGCAACGATTGCTTCATGGGTTTTTGTGAGTCTGTTGAAAAGTGTGGATTTACCTATGTTAGGTCTTCCTACTATTGCCACTATTTTATCTGTCATCATGCCCCTTTTATTGCCTGTATTTTGTGCCTTTCCATTCAAAACCCGAGATCTTGCTTTTTAAAACAACGAAAATATTGAATGGTATATGAAATATCTGGAGAGGAAGGTAATATCTTAGTTTAAAATCCAGCCCGAACTTCCCGAACCCGTAAGCCAGAAAAAGTGTCTCGGGAACAAACTTCATTAAAAACAGGATCGTAAACAATTTAACGGAATAATAACCTGAAAGAGTCATTATGAAAGCTGCAATAAGACCGACATAAAATATAAATGTATTGATTCCGAAATAAAGTACAAAATCCGATGAGTATGTAGCCTTGGAAGCCCACCTTGCCCTCTGCTCCACGAGACCTTTTATGTCGTCAACCGGTCTTGTTCTGACAATACTTTCTCTGTTGAAGACGAACCTGAGTCTGTAGTTGCTTTCTCTTGCCGCCTGTATCATAAAAAAATCATCTCCCGAGGCAAGTTCGCTCTTAAATCCGGTCTCTTCTTTCTGATACAAGGCTCTTTTTGCAAGGAAATTACTTCCGTTGGCAGTGAAAGCTCTTCCGTTGCCGATCGAACCGGCGGCTATCAGCGAGTGCGATACGTAATCAATATTCTGCATGTTCTGCCATATATCCTCAAAAATCCCGTCGTACTCTTTCTCAAAAACGCTTAAACCGGCCACTATGCCAACATTCTCGTTCTTACTTCCAACAACGGGAGCAACCAGCGACCGTATCCAGTCGGGATCATGAACGCAATCACCGTCAGTCGTAATTATAATCTCGTTATCTGTCGACCTGACTGCCGTAAGAATGGCATTCTTTTTAGGAGATATCTTTTCCGAAACTTCCTTAATTCTGATGACGCTCAGGTTCGGATATATTCTGGCTTTTGATTCCATTATAGTGCCGGTCCCGTCGGTCGATCTGTCATCTACAGCGATAACATCGAAAAGTTCAGGCGGATAATTCTGGTTCATTACAGAATTCAGGGTATCGGCAATATACTTCTCCTCATTCCTTGCGGGTATTATTACCGTAACCTTAGGAATATCTTCAGTTTTTACAACAGGCATTCTGCTTTTCAGCCTGACCAGTCCGCTTCTGAAATTTTCAACATACGTAACATATATGAACCCTGAAATGAAAACTATTGCAGTAAAATATATCATGAATTCCCTTATATTTGAAAATGAAGCTGCGGATCTTTTTCGAACTTCAGCATAAAACTCATCCTGTGGATCTGACATCTGCCGTGATCTTTTATTGCACCGATATGTTCCGGCGTCGCATAGCCTTTATTGACTGTGAAATTGTACTCAGGATATATTCTTCCGTAAAAATTCATCAGCTTGTCTCTTGTTACTTTTGCGAGTATTGATGCCGCCGCAATAGAATATGAAAGACTGTCTCCTTTTATTATGCTCATCTGTTCTTTTTTGTCAAAAGGTTCGTCCCGGCCGTCAATAAGAATGAAATCCGGTTCAATACTCAGCCTCGATACCGCTCTTCTCATCGCCTCAAAAGTCGCTCTTAATATGTTGACCTCATCTATTCTCGTATTAGGTATCATTCCTATTCCGTAAGTCAGCGCCTTCCTCCTTATTTCGTAAAAGAGATACTCGCGTTTTTTTGGTGAAAGTTTTTTCGAGTCGTTCACCCCTTCGATCTCGGTTCCCGGTTTGAATATTACGGCTGCCGCCACAACAGGTCCCGCCAAAGGACCTCTTCCGGCTTCATCAACGCCGGCTATCAGCCTGTATCCCTTCAGATAAAGTTCTGTTTCATACCTGAAAAGAGCCCCCTTCCCGAAAAAATCTTTTTCCATAACTATAATATAAGAAAATATATTCTTTATTCAAAGATATTTCAGCGGGATCTGTGTCGGTCTTATTTAAACTCTATGCTCTCCTCTCCGAACATATCCTTCAGCCCTTTGATGAAATTTACGGACCCGGTAACTTTATATGAATCCGACTTCAGATCGAAAGTCTCGTCGTTAACAGCTATTCTGAAATACAGTTCTTTATTGCCTTTGTTAACAGAAACAAACTCCATAAATTCTCTTGCAGTCTCTTCATCGAATTCGGCCGGTTTAATGTTAATCCTTATCTTTTTCGTGCTTGAACCGAATTTCTCGAGTGCCTGATCGTAGGTAAATATCTCTTCTGTAAAGAACCTGAATTCACCGTCTTTTTTAGATATATTGATCTTCAAAAAGAACACCTCTCCTGTTTTAAGGATTTGTTTATACTTTTCATATAATACAGGAAAGATCGGCATTTCAATTTCTTCGTAAAGCGTTAAAATGTTCAGCGAAGCCATTTCTTTTCCGGTTTTGGTAGTTTTTACAGAAATATTCCTGACAAGTCCGCCAAGAGTGATCTTTTCATCGTTACTGAAATTATCCTGATCCAGCTTTTTGTTTGTTGAAAACGAGCTTATGACTTCTCTGTATTTGTCAAGAGGGTGGCCTGAAACATACAACCCGATAAGCTCTTTCTCATTTTCCAGAAGTAGGGATTTTTCCCACTCATCTATCGCAGGAAGAGGCGGATGGGAAACTTTTAGCTCCTCGTCTGAAGATTCACCAAAAAGACTGATATCCCAGTCGGCTTTTTTTGAAGCCAGCTGCTGGAAGTGAGGGATAAGAGCGTCGAGAGACTCGGCGATCTGGGATCTGAAATGCCCTAGTGAATCAAGCGCGCCTGCCCTTGCAAGATATTCGACGATCCTTCTGTTCACTCTGGACATATCGGCTCTTTCCAGAAAATCGTATATATTTTTGAATTTACCGGACTTTTCTCTAGTCTCGATTATATTTTCGATAGCCTTTCCGCCGACATTTTTAATAGCCTGAAGACCGAATGCAATGAACCCGTCGGATGTAGGCGCGAAAGTATCCTGACTGAAATTGACATCCGGAGGTACGATCTTTATTCCCATATTACCGCATTCTTCAATGTATTTCAGAACATCATCGGATTTATCTTTTACGCTGTTCAGCATCGCGCTCATGAACTCGACCGGATAATTAGCCTTAAGATAAGCAGTTTCGTATGAGACATACGCATAACATACGGAATGAGATTTGTTAAAAGCATACTCCGCAAAGTTTTCCCAGTCCGCCCAGATCTTTCTGCTGAGCTTTCCGACATCCGGGCATTCTTTTGTAGGCTTGAACTGATCAGTAAAATTCTTGTTGGAAGCACATCCTGAAATGAATTTTTCCTTCAGCTGATCCATCATTGACCTGATCTTCTTGCCCATCGCTTTTCTCAGGTTGTCGGATTCGCCTCTTGTAAAACCAGCAAGCTCTCTGGAAAGAAGCATGACCTGCTCCTGATAAACAGTGATCCCGTATGTATCTTTAAGATATTTCTCCATCAGAGGATGGTCATATTCTATCGGTTTCCTCCCGTGCTTTCTGT
>JAQVNT010000296.1 GCA_028702975.1 Candidatus Delongbacteria bacterium | reverse complement strand
GATTGCGACATACAGATCGTAACGCTTAACACTAATGCCGAATTTAAGCCCGGGGATAATACAAGATTATCATTCGACGCGCTCTATTCAAAATTTGACGAAATCAGGGATATTACTCAGGACGTTAAGCTGAGGTCACAGGGCGGGTTGAATTACAGGGACATCGTGACCGATCAGACTATGTATAGAGGTCTTGTTCAGGGAGGTGTCAGGCTTGTTCATGATTTCAGCTCCAGCAGTGATATCTCATCTAGGCTTATTTTCGCGCGTTCAGATGATGAAAAAGTAAAATACCTTACAGAACAGAAGAGTGACGGTACAGCCTACACGGATGAAAACGAAGATCAGGCAAATTACGAATACATGATGCAGTCGGACTATACGGATCTGGGCAGGATGTTATTCGGCCGTCAGAATACGTTCAAATCGGGACTTAAGCTTGATTATCTGATCAGGGATTATGACAGATATGTTAATACTGTTGAAGAAAGTTCAGCCGACACCTTATATACCAACGAGGACGGTTCCTTTGAATATAACGAACTGCAGGCCGGATATTATGTTAGAGATGAGCTTTACATTAAACCTGTGATCTACTCTTTCGGTTTAAGGGCGGAATACGCATACTACGATTACCTTGTCAACTATTCAAAAATTAAAGGCGATCGCGACTACTTTTTTCTAAATCCGTCTCTGCTTCTTAATTACAAGATCAATGAGAATTATGTGGCGAAAGCCGGCTTCTCCAGGCAGATAGCCAGGCCGCCGTTCGCTTCGGTTGTGCCGGTCGATAAAGTAAAGACCAAAAAAAATATTATCGAAAGAGGAAACCCCGACCTTCTTCCGGCCGACGCATGGGTTTATAACCTCGGGATCGAGTTTTACAGGGAATCGGATCTTTTCTCGGTTTACGGATATTTTAAAGACGTGAACAATATTATCGAGATCGAAAATGTAGGTACAGATGAAGCCACCGGATACAGCATTCAGCAGTTCGTGAATATTGCGGATGCGCTTGTTTTCGGAGTGGATGTAGAATTCGATCTTGACATGAAGAAATTCGGGGCGGAAGGATTCTCAGTCTCGGGTAATTATTCATGGCTGGGTTCTCAGGTTAAGGACAAGGCTGCAGATCTGATGAGAAGGCTCAACGAGCAGCCGATGCACATAGTCAACCTGGGTCTGAATTACAGGCATGACAGGCTGTTTTTGTCTCTTGGAGGCAACTTCACTGACGAAAAGATCATCTGGGCTACTATTGTTGACGGTGAGATAACAGAAAAAATAGTGACAGACAAATACCTTCAGTTCGACGGAAGTATCAAGTACCGGTTCACGAACGACCTCACATTGTATTTTAACGCCGAGAACATTTTCGGCGAAAAAGTCAGGACTGTTCAGGGATCTGTAGTAAGCAGCGAGCTGGTGGGTACGACTCTGACTCTCGGACTGAAATACGGCTTAACGGTAAAGAAATGAAAATACTTATCTCAATTGACGATACGGACGATATAGGCACTAAAGGAACGGGCGAAATACTTGAGGAACTTTGCGCCGAACTGGAAAAAGAATTCGGAGCTGTATGTTCGAGAGTGACGAGGCATCAGCTTCTGATTCACAGGGATATAAAATACACATCGCACAACAGCTCGATGTGCTGCGAATGCATAACAGATGCTGAGAATTTTGAAAAGATCGTAGAAATTTCTGCCGCTTTCCTAAAAGAGAATTGCGCCGCTAATTCAGATCCGGGCATGTGCATGGTTAATGTCGATGATATCTCCTCTGATAATATCGGCCGTCTTATTTCATGGGGCCGGAAGGCTAAAACTGATGTTTTGAAAAAGGATGACGCTGTCAAGCTTGCCGCCGATACAAAAATTCATCTCTCTGAGCACGGCGGGTCTGGTGAAGGCATCATCGGAGCGCTCGCCGGAGCCGGATTACGCCTGACAGGCAGCGACGGAAGATTCAAGGGTAAATTCGATCTTGAAGCACCCGAAGGATACCTGACTGTAAAAGAAGTATGTAACTGTCCTTTCATTGATCAGGTGCTCGACAGCAGTTACGAAAGTGTTGCGGAAGATCAGATCATATACATTACTGATAAGATCAAGACGGTACTCCACAATAACCGTTCAGCACTTATCGTAAAAAAGAACAGTGAAGGGAACTATACAAATCTTACCAGAAAAGAACTTAAGGAGCACTGAAATAACGGCAGATGATATAAATATTAACGATAGTACCGTGATAAAAAACTGCGAGCATTTTATTCCCGATGACGAAGACGAGATTACCGACGATACAGAATCCTGTATTAATTGTGCCTACAGAAGATGGAAGGAGAACGGCTTGGTCTGCATGAGGAGCAAAAGGGTACAATGAGATCTTTAAAATTTCTTGCAAGATACCTGATAGATTCTAAAAAAAACATCATTCTGGGAATAATCTTCACCCTTTTCATGAGCATAACAGAAATATTTCCCGGAGTGATATACAAAGTCATCGCCGATTCGTTGTCGAACCTTACCTTAAACGCTGACAGACTGAGCATCAAAGTGCCCTTAAAATTCATGGACATGAAGTTCGACCAGTATAAATTCTCCATTAACGAACCCGGTAAGATATTTCAGACATTCGTTCTCATATGCGTCCTTTTTCTTGTAATCTATATCCTCGACGGGCTTTTCAGGTATTTAAGAGACATTTATTTCAATTTCGCCATCCAGAAAG
>JAQVNT010000295.1 GCA_028702975.1 Candidatus Delongbacteria bacterium | reverse complement strand
CCCTCTCATAGTCAATCCGGAAAGAAAAGGGATCGCATCCGACTGGAATTTCGCTTTATCGGCAGCAGATACGGACTATGTTACTCTTGCACATCAGGACGATGTTTATTGTGTCGATTACGCAGAAAAATGTTTGAAAAAAGCGGAAAAGCATCCCGGAAATCTAATAATATTCACAGGATACAGCGAGCTATACGGATCGGAGAAAGTCTCAAATAATTTATTACTCATAATTAAGCGGATATTACTGCTGCCCTATTTTTTTACAGACAATATCGATAATAAAGTTATTAAAAAATCACTGCTGCTGTTCGGTTCCCCGATATCGTGTCCCGGAGTAATGTATAACAAGAAAAACCTAAAAAATTTCAGCTTCGATGAAAAATTTACAGTAAACATGGACTGGAACGCATGGATAGAACTGTCCCGCAGAAAAGGCTCGTTCGTATATGAAAAAAGCTCACTTTTTCTTCACAGGATACACGAAGAAGCGGAAACCTCAAAAGCTTTTTCAGACAGCAGAAGGAAAGATGAGGATATTATATTGTTCAAGAAAATGTGGCCGGATATCATAGCCCGATTGCTGGCAAAACTGTACTCTTTAAGCTACAGGTCAAAATGAACTTTTAGATTGAAGTTTATCGATTTTCTTTTTATAATGTACCATAAATTAAGCTTATGCCTAAAAGGAAAACAATGACTGAAGAAACACCCAAAAAGAAACCCATTAAGATCACCGAAAAACAGGATGAACTTTTAAGGAAGATCGCCAACGCGATAGCCACACGCAGGATGAGTTCTCCGACTATTTTTTTCCTCGAATCAGTCCAGCCTTTAAACTTCATAGCAAGCCAGTTCATGGCCTATGTCGAGCCTTTTCTTACCTTCGTGATACCGAGGGACGCATATAACGACATTCAGCAGGTGCTTGAGCAGAGGAAGGGCATCGATTACTTCCTGGATATTCTTGAGGATGAGGAGTTCAAATTCCAGAAGCATGAAAAGCAGATCAGGCAGGATATCAAGAATTTAAAGAAGATGGAAAAGGTGGCGAAAGCCGAGAAGAAGGAATTTTTAAAAAAGCTGAAGAAAGCTGAAGAAGAAAAATAAGTTTTTTTTGCGACAAATAAATTAAAATCATATATTACAGCCCGTTAATAATTAATGAAGGGAATTATCATGCTGGACATGAAATACATCAGAGAGAATCCGGACAAAGTTAAAACCGGAATAAAGAACAAGAAAGTCGAAATTGACATAGACGGACTGCTAGAACTCGACAAAAAGCGCAGGGACATTCTTGGCGAAGTCGAGGTATTGAAAGCGGAAAGGAACAAAGCTACGAACCTTATCGCTGAACTTAAACGGAATAAAGAGAACGCCGACGAAGCTGTCCTGAAAAGCAGGGAAATAGGTGACAGGATAGCAGGATACGACGAGGACTTGAGGGTCGTGGAAAAGGACATTAAAGAAGTTATGATGATGATCCCGAACCTTCCGCACGAAAGCGTTCCCGTAGGCAGGGATGCGGATGACAATATTGAGGTCAGGCAGGGAGGATCAAGGAGAGAATTTGCATTCACGCCCAAAGACCACCTTCAGCTTTCTGAAAAACTCGGAATTATGGACTTTAAAAGGTCTTCAAGGATGAGCGGTTCGGGGTTTCCTCTCTATGTAGGCAAAGGCGCCACTCTCGAAAGAGCTCTCATCAGCTATATGCTCGATTACCACATTAAAGACGGATATAAAGAGATCATGCCTCCGATCATGGCGCTTCCATCGGCTATGGAAGGTACAGGCCAGCTTCCCAAGCTTAAAGAGGATATGTATTACTGCGAAAAAGACGACCTTTACCTCATCCCGACCGCTGAGGTCACTATAACCAATATGCACAGAGAAGAGATGCTCAGCGCTGAGAACCTGCCGATATATTATGTGGGTTATACACCCTGTTTCAGGCGCGAGGCGGGCAGCTACGGGAAGGACACGAAAGGACTTCTTCGAGTCCACCAGTTCAATAAGGTCGAGATGGTCAAGTTCGTTAAGCCCGAAACTTCATACGACGAGCATGAGGACCTGGTAAAAAGGGTCGAAGGGATACTTGACTCGCTGAAGCTGCATTACAGGATACTTCTGCTCTGCACGGGCGACCTGAGCTTTTCCGCGGCCAAGTGCTACGACATCGAGACATGGTCTCCGGCCGAGAACAAATACCTTGAGGCGTCTTCATGTTCGAACTTCGAGGATTTTCAGGCGCGCAGGATGGACTTAAGATACAGGCCGGAACCCAAGGCGAAGCCGGAATTTTTACATACGCTGAACGGGAGCGGGCTCGCGACATCGAGGCTGATGGTGTCTATACTTGAGCACTATCAGAACGAGGATGGAAGCATTACAGTGCCTGAGGTGCTGAGGAAATATACAGGATTTGATGTTATAGAATAGGGATTTTCTCACTTTCTTTTGCGCGGGTGATTAGATCTCCAGATCCGCCACAACGGGGCAGTGATCGGAACCGCAAACATCGTTCATTATATATGAATCCTTAATCTTCGGGAAGAGCCCGTCGTTCACGAAGTGATAGTCTATCCGCCAGCCGGTATTGTTCTTGCGGGCGTTGAACCTGTAGCTCCACCATGAATACTGCACTTTATCCGGATACAGCGCCCGGAAAGTGTCTGTGTAACCGGCGGCGCACAGTTTGTCGAGCCAGTCGCGCTCGATGCGCAAAAAGCCGGAATAATTCTC
>JAQVNT010000294.1 GCA_028702975.1 Candidatus Delongbacteria bacterium | reverse complement strand
CGACCATGTTTTTGCTTTTTACGAAATCCTTTATGATATTTATTTCTTCGTCAGTATCGGTATGGAATTTATTTATGGCCACGACCGGGCAGATGTTGAACTGTTTCATGTTCTCCATGTGCTTTGCAAGATTCTCGAGACCTCTTTCGACAGCGGCGGGATCGGGCTCAGTCAGCTCTTTGAGCTTTGCGCCGCCGTGAAATTTCAGTGCTCTGACAGTGGCGACCAGCACCACTGCTTTGGGGCTGATACCCGCGGTTCTGCACTTGATGTCCATAAATTTCTCGGCGCCGAGGTCGAATCCGAAGCCTGCTTCGGTCACCACATAGTCGGACAGCGACATGCCCGTTTTGGTCGCGATGATCGAGTTGGTTCCCTGCGCGATGTTGGCGAAAGGACCTCCGTGGATTATTGCGGGAAATCCTCCGATGGTCTGGACGAGGTTGGGCTTGATCGCATCCTTCAGAAGAGCCGCCATCGCTCCGTTCGCGCCCATGTCGCGGACAAAAACGGGCTTTTTGTCATGGCTGTACCCGATGAAGATATTTCCGAGCCTTCTCTTGAGATCGTCGATGCCGCTGCTCAGGCACAGTATAGCCATGACTTCCGATGCGGCGGTGATATCAAATCCCGTTTCGCGCGGAATGCTGTTCTTGGTGCCGCCGAGCCCGATCACAATGTCCCTTAACGAGCGGTCGTTCATGTCCATCACCCTGCGCCAGCTTATCGTTCTCGCGTCAAGGTTCAGTTCGCTTTTCTTATTCTGAAGTTCGTTATCTATCAGCGCGGCGAGCAGATTATTCGCTTTCTCTATAGCAGAAATGTCGCCTGTGAAGTGCAGGTTGATGTCCTCCATTGGAAGAACCTGTGCGTAACCGCCGCCGGCAGCACCGCCCTTGATACCGAAAACAGGACCGAGCGAAGGCTCTCTTAATACCACTGTCGATCTGCTGCCGAGTAGATTCAGACCCTGGCTTAAGCCTATCGAAACTGTCGTTTTTCCCTCACCAGCCGGCGTGGGAGTTATCGCGGAGACAAGTATCAGCTTTGATCTTTTTACCTTTTCTTCGTCGATCAGCTTTAACGGCAGCTTTGCTTTATACTTACCGTAATACTCAAGGTCATTCTCTTCAATGCCGAGTTTTTGAGCTATAACAGAAATATGCTCCATTTTTGATTCTCTTGCAATTTCAAGATCGTTCTTCATTTCGTATCTCCTTTGTATTCGGTTTGATCAAATAAACTTTGTGTATCTTTTTATCCCTGAAACCATCAGGAATAGTTCTTGAACTTATATCCTGTATTTCGAAATCGGATACAAGCTGTTCATCCATCTTAAATTTTCTCGAATTCGTGCTGAAAAATATCAGTCCCCGGCCGCCTTTAAGAAGCTTCGCCGATCTTCTTATAAGTTCGGGATGGTCTTTATTGACATCGAACATCTCATCCATCTTTTTTGACCTGGATATAGTCGGAGGATCTATTATTATCATATCGAATTTGAGCCTTTCTTTTGCCGCCCGGTCGAGGAATTTCATGCAGTCTTCGCGTATGAACTGATGATCTTTTAGGTCAAAGCCGTTAAGTTTCATATTCTCCGCCGCCCATTCGGTGTAAGTGTTCGACATATCGACGCTCAGAGTGCTTTCTGCTCCTGCTTTTGCGCAGTAAACGGAAAATGATCCTGTGTATGAGTAAAGATTGAGTACGGTTTTACCCCCGGACATTGTTGCAGCTGTCTCTCTTGCCGGCCGATGATCGAGAAAAATCCCCGTGTCGATATAATCTTTAAGGTTGATAAAAAAGCTCATCCCGTTCTCTTTACCTGTAAAATAATCGCGGCTCTCCGACATCTTTTCATACTGCTCGAGTAAAGCTCTTTTCTTTCTCACTTTCCAGAAAATATCATCATCAGATATTCCGAAAACAGCTTTAAGCCCTTCACTTACGATGACTGTTATTTCACCGGGCACTTCTTCATCGGGCACTTTACTGTAATACTGGAAAAGGAATTTTCCTGCGTAGTAATCAGCCGTTAAAGGGAATTCGGGAATGTCCCTGTCATATATCCTGAAACAGTCGGTATCCGTCCTTCTTGCACTTTTACGGTAATGTTTGTAATTCTTTACCAGCCTGTTGATAAATGGATGACCGTATTCGCCTTTGATCTCAATTATTTTCATTTTATAAATCCGTTTTATCCTGACCGTTAATATAAGAACTTATTGCAGTTTCATACAAGTTGATTTTTTTCTTTAATTTCATCAAAAAATTGTTTATATTTGGATGTCTTGAGATATTTTAAACGGAATGTTATATGAAGTATGATGGGAAAAAGTACCGGTCATTGTGGTATGAGAATGATGAGTTAAGAATAATCGACCAGAGAGCGCTTCCTTCAAAATTCAGGCTGCTCAAACTTAGAACTTCAGAGGAAGTAATCACAGCTATAAAAGAAATGAAGCTCAGAGGGGCTCCTTTAATAGGAGTCGCAGCGGCTTATGCGGTTTTCTTTGCGTTTACGGAATCTTTGTCTAAAGCAGACCCGGAATTCTATTACGAATCGATGCTTAGCAAGCTTAAAAGATCAAGGCCTACCGCGGTAAATCTTATATGGGCTGCGAATCAGATAGATAATGCCGTAAAACTGGGGCTTGAGGCAGACAGGATAATTTCATTCGTGAAGAAAATAGAGAATAACGAGATCGGGTGCTGCAAAATGATCGGGGATCACGGTGTTATGCTTCTTAAAGATATT
>JAQVNT010000293.1 GCA_028702975.1 Candidatus Delongbacteria bacterium | reverse complement strand
GCATTTAGGACAGTGCTTTTTACTCATTTTTTAACCCGTTTTTATTCTGAAAAATAAAAATATTCAACAAATATGCAAATATTAAATACTTACAGTGATTTTAGCACCCGATTTTGTCCATTAAGCCGCAATTAACGATATTTATAACAACAACCAGACAACATTGGCTACATGAAACTGACTGGTTCATTGTGACTTGTGTGGTGCTTTTAGCCATGACCGTTGAAGGCTTTAGGGGTGAAAATGTTAATAAAGGAGCTTAAACATACAATGAAAAACTCAAACTCAATAATCTTATTCAATCAAAAACAAGTCCGTCGCCACTGGGACGAAGATAATGAACAGTGGTATTTTTCTATTATTGATGTGATCGAAGTGCTTACTGAAAGTATTGACTCAGGTGCATATTGGCGTAAATTGAAAGAACGGTTGAAAAAAGAGGGAAATGAAACCGTGACAAATTGTCACAGTTTGAAAATGATGGCTGCTGACGGCAAAATGAGGCTTACCGATGTCGCTGATACCGAGCAACTGTTCAGGCTTATTCAGTCTGTTCCGTCTCCGAAAGCAGAACCGTTCAAGTTATGGTTAGCTCAAGTTGGAAGAGAAAGAATAGACGAAATTGAAGATCCTGAACTTTCATTCGACAGAGCTATGAAAACCTATTTACAGAAAGGGTATTCTAAGGAATGGATCAATCAGAGGTTAAAGAGTATTGAAGTCAGGAAAGAGCTTACTGATGAGTGGAAAGAAAGAGGAATGAAGAAAGAGCAGGATTATGCTATTTTGACAGATGAGATTACAAAAGCGTGGTCAGATAAATCGGTAAAGCAATATAAAAAGCTGAAGAATCTCAAGAAAGAAAACTTGAGAGACAATATGACTAACCTTGAACTGGTTTTAAATATGCTTGCGGAAGCTTCGACTTCAGAAATATCTAAAAAGCAGAAACCGGATGGTTTTCATGAAAATGTTGAAGTTGCAAAAAAGGGCGGATTTGCGGCAAAGCAGGCAAGAATAGAAATCGAAAAGCAGACAGGTGAAAGTATAGTAAGCCCGGAAAATGCAAAGACCTTGTTAACCGGTAAGGAAAATAACTTTTTAGATAAGACTGAAAAAGATGACGAAGAATAATTTTGCAGAAAGCAGTGATCATTTACAGCAATTGAGCTAGTTATTCCGATACGAGCACTTTCCATTTTGCTTCAATAGTATCGGCAGAAAGATCAGCACCGCAGTCCCACTCTATGTAATATCCGCCGTTTCTGACGCGCATGAAATGGTCAATGTCTTTTAAATAAATAAAAGCTTCATAAGCCAAGTAAGGCTTAACATCAAAATCTCCGATCTGACCTCCCTCAGATTCGATCCTCAGGATATAATTTGACATAGCTTCAATTTTTTTTATTCTCATTGGTCTAACCTCGTTATCAGAAATGATGTTTTACCATTAACTGCTAAATCCCAATCAGCCTGCAGGTCTTCTTTATGAATTTCCATCTAGGCTATATTAATTACAGTTTCAGGCTTTTTATTACCTTTTTAATAGGAACTGCCTTTTCGCCTTTTGAGCTTGCTTTTGCTTCTCTTAAGTCTCTAAGGTCTTCGTAATCTTCTATCATTTCTTCTAATATCTTGAATTCTTTGACAGGTATTACAACAAATTCTTTCTTTCCTTCTTTTTCTATGATCTGAGTATGCAGTTTCATATAATCACTTCTTTATAAATAAGCTTCTTTTCTTTACTTGATCTCAATATACAAATTTTTTTCGCTTAAATCAATATATTACTCGAACGACATTGTATTGATCCTCATCGGCCTCAAGATCCTCGCTGACGGACTAATGTAATATATCTTTCAATAAAGAAAAACAAGAAACTCGTTGACATCATAATTAAATTATCATAATTTTTCTGACTGAGATAAGAATACAGATCGAACAAGGTAAACACATGAGGCTCTTTCACATTCAGAAGAAAAAAGCACCGCTGTGGCATATAGCTTCTTGAAATAGGTTCAAACATGCAGTCTTAACGAAACCATTCACTTAGCTTCCGCAAACAGGCGCAAATGTCACGGCTAAACGAAACCATTCGCTTAGCCGCTCGTTAGCGGAAATGTGTAATTTAAATTGTTTTTTATAGGAGGATCATGTGAAGTTCATTATTGTATTATTCGTTATTCAAAGTGCTCTGCTATGTCAAAGTATAGATTCTAATATCGCGAATTTAAAAATAGATAGATTGCGATTAGAAAATCTAATAAAGTCAAAAACAGATTCATTAGAGATAGTAAAAAATGACTTGGATAAATACATTATGCAAAAAAAACTAATTGAGTTGAAAGGGAAAAATTCTATAAAAGTTGTTTGCAAATCAAAAGGTGAGATTAGAAAAGAAAATTCAATGTACTCAGATATTTTATTCAAGACTGAAATAAATGATACTTTAATTTTGCTAGATTACTGTTTTAACGAAAAATTTGTTAAAGAAAATTCATGGCTTGTAAAAAAAGACGAACATATCGGTTATGTTTTTGAGTCTATTTTATCCGAAACAGAAGATATTATACTTTTCAGAGAAAATATAATTAAAGAAAAGCAAGAAAATGAGATCAATTTTAATAAAAAGAAGAAACAAGAGTACAAAAAGTTTTTAACGGATAAATTCGGGAAAAATATCGGCGAGGACTTATTTAATGGTTATTACTGGGTGGGAATGACGGTTGAAATGGCATCAATAAGTTTAGGTAACTCCAATAATATAAA
>JAQVNT010000292.1 GCA_028702975.1 Candidatus Delongbacteria bacterium | reverse complement strand
TACATAAACACTCATATTAATTCATACGACAACGGCGTTAATTCGATAGCATTGGTCAGCATAGATTCGCTATCGAACGAATTCGGCAGGGGGTACCAGGAGCCGGCAGCTACCAGGAACTTTATCAGGTACGCGCACGAGAACTGGGGAACGGAATATTTTATTCTGGCAGGCGACGGCAATTATTATATATATCCCGAAAATCAGTCGTCAGAAAAAAATCAGATCTATCCGTCCGATCCTAATTACAGCACTTTTCTGGGTAAGGGTTCTGATGATTTCTACGCCAATCTTTCTTCATTAAGCTATGCGCAGCATGTTTCTTTAGGCAGGTTTCCCGCTTCGAACACCTCTGAGCTCAGAAATATTGTTGTCAAAACGACTGAATTTATGAAGAACGGCAACATAGACAATCAGAGAGTAAAAGTGCTTTTAGTCGGTGATGACGAAAGAAGCCTGAACGGTGCAGGGACATGGGGTGAAGTTTATCACATAAACAATACTGAAACTTATATTGTACCTGCGGTACCTGATTATTACTACACAGATAAACTTTACATGACCGAATATCCTTTTGAATACTCCGCCGCGACGGGTCTTTACTTAAAACCTAAGGCTGAGCAGGATCTTATAAGGAAACTCAACGGGGGAGTTAACCTCTTCTGCTATATCGGTCACGGAGCGCCAATGCAGCTCGCTCACGAAAAGATATTTACGCCTTCAACTTTTTCAAAGGTCTATAATCCGGACAGATATTTTTTCATGTTCGGAGCCACATGTAAATTCGGAGTCTTCAATAATCCGGGAATAAAATATTTTTCGGAACAGATGCTCATCAGCCCGGGCAAAGGCAGCGTAGGTCTGATCAACAGCGTAACGGATGTTATGGTTGGAAGTAATGAACCCTTAGTCGGTGCGATACTGAGTTCGGCTTTCAGCAATGAGCTGAACAAACTCACTATAGGTCAGGCTCTGAAAGAAGGCAAAAACGACAAACCTCAGGCAGGCAACAGCACCAGGTTCATGCTGCTCGGAGATCCGGCGCTAAAACTTTTCGGCGATAAAAAGATCGTGAGATCTCAGAATTCGGTCGAATTGTACACGCTCAAACCCGATTCTATACTCTCAACGCTCGACACCGATACCGCGGGTATTTCAGGGAACGACGGAATACTCAACACCGTAATTGTCGATTCCGAGGTCAAAAGAGCTTATTACAACAGCGAAGAGTGGCCTCAGCTCTCATACAGCATAGACTCTATGAGATATACTCTGCCGGGAAAAGTAATTCTGTCGGCAAGGTCAGAAATGAAGGACGGTTCGTCGGTAACAAGATTTATACTTCCCAAGGACCTTACATACGGCGACAATAAGGGCAGAGTGCATTTTTACGGCAGAAATTCAGACGGGATAGAGTTCACCGGCTCGATCGACAGCGTATCGATCAAAGGCGATTCTGAGACCTCTGTGACCGACAGCATACCTCCGTCGATTAGGATATTGTTCAACAGCGAGAATTATATCGAAGGAGACCCGATAGGCCAGAGCCCGGTGATCTACGCCAGGATAGAGGATGAGAACGGGATCAACACTTCAGGCGGGATAGGTCACAAGATCATAATGGAACTTGACGGCGCGCAGACAGATGTTACGCCTAATTTCAGCTACGATCTCAACTCATATAAGAGCGGGTCGACTTTTTATCAGTTCGTCGATCTTTCTGCGGGAGAGCACAATATAAAAGTCATGGCGTGGGACAATTTCAATAACTATAACGAGACCGTTCAGAGTTTTACCACCGTCAACGAAAGCACAAAGAACGACAAATGGATAGGGAACCTGTTAAATCATCCCAATCCGGTAAAGAAAAGCGGAACTACTTTCGGTTTCAGCGTCAATCTTCCTGCAGAACTGAAGTCCTATTCGGTTACTGTCTATACGATCAACGGCAGAAAGGTAAAAACAATTGAAAGCGGGCTTATAGATTATTCCGACCAGTTCCAGTCGGTTTTCTGGAACGGAAAAGACGCAGACGGCGATTCTCCCTCGAACGGTGTTTATATTTATGTTCTCAGAGCCAGATTCAACGACGGCAAAACAGTTACGAAGAAAGGCAAGCTCATCTTTGCGCGGTAAGATCATGATCTATAAAAAAATTAAGCAATTCATAACTGAGCTTGAAGAAAGCGGAAGGGACATGCGGACGGCGGTCTCTTTCAGCGGAGGAACAGATTCCCGGGTACTGCTTGATGTTTTTATCAGGTTATGGAAAGACAATGTTATCCCTGAGCCTGAAGTGATCTATTTTAACCACAAATTGAGGGGAAAAGAGTCCGCCGCCGAAGAAAAATTCGTGAAAGAGACCTGCGCGGCCTGCAAAATAAAGCTCAGGCTCATACATCTAGATGTGAAAAAATACGCCGAAGAAAAAAAAATGACCATCGAGACGGCCGCGAGAGAGCTCAGGTACTTTCACTACGGCAGGCTCGCTGAGGATTACGGCTGCATTGCGCAGGGGCACCACGCCGACGACAACGCAGAAACAGTGTTTTTCAACATAATGAGGGGTTCAGGGCTGGAAGGAGCCTGCGGTATAAAGAAGGTGCGTGATAAATTTATCCGGCCGCTTCTGGATTTTACGAGGCGGGAAATACTCGATTACGCGGCAGACAGGAACCTTAAGTTCGTTGAGGATTCGACCAATGCAAAGACGGATCATTCCCGTAACAAGATAAGGAACATAATATTTCCGCTGATCGAAAAAGAGCTCAACAGAGAG
>JAQVNT010000035.1 GCA_028702975.1 Candidatus Delongbacteria bacterium | reverse complement strand
ATGTATATTCCGGCAAAACTAGTTTATCTTTCAATTCTCAAAGACCACGCAATTGACGATTCTTACGAATTACTCAGTCATATATTCAATTCTCTGGGCAGAACAGAAGATATGTCGGTGCTTCACGGTATAATGCTGGTAAAGGACCCGTCCAACACAAACGCCTTCGAAAATCTCTTTTACTACTACTTCAGCATGAGTGAAAACGAAAAAGCCGCTGATCTTCTTGAAACATTCGTCAAGAACAATCCCGGGCTTCTCAGCAACAGCTATATTGCCGAAAATTATCTGAACATCAGAAATTATGATAAAGCTTCGGAATATCTGAGAACCGCAAGGGAGAGGAAAGAAAAGGATGTCCATCTGGATTTAATTGAAGCGAAACTTAAAATATTATCCGGTGAAATAAGTACGGCAGTCAAATTGCTCGAATCGTATGTAAAGTCTAACCCGAATGACAGAACTTTGCCGTTCAGACTGACAGAGGATATTTTCTGCGAAAAACTTTTTGACAATCCCGCATATTTAAAACTTCTTAAAAAAGTTGAGAACGGCGCTCCCACCATAGGAGATAAAGCTCCTGTTCTCACGGGAAAGTATCTCACGGGGTCTGAACACGACGGAAAACTTTTTGACGGCAGGGTTTACCTGATAGATTTCTGGGCGGAATGGTGTTCGCCGTGCAAAAATGAAATGCCTAACGTAATTTCCGTTTACGAAAAATACCGTTCACAAGGATTCGAAATAATCGGCGTTAATCTTGATAATGAAAAAGACAAAGATAATGCTCTTGGATACATAAAGGAAAACGCTATAGGCTGGAATCACATTTTTAGCGGTCTTGACTGGAATGACCCTAATGCAACAGCCTATAAAGTTAACGGAATACCCGCAACAATCCTTGTTGACGGAAATGGTATTATAAGGTATAAATATATAAGAGGTGAAGAGCTTTTGACTGAAAAAATACAAAAGCTACTTGACGAAATAAAGCAGGGAGAACCTGCTAAATAATTAATGGCAAAATTAGAAATGCCGCTATAGCTTAGTTGGTAGAGCAATGCTTTCGTAAAGCAGAGGTCGAAGGTTCGACTCCTTTTAGCGGCATTTTTTATTTTATAACTGTTGGTTTAATCTTTGAGGTAAGTGATGTTTCAGTTGTGGGACTACAAAGCTTTTTCGCGGAAAGGCATAAAAGACATAATAATGGTATTTTTAGGTTCGCTGGTCATGGCCTCAGGTTATGTTTTCTTTATTGTGCCCTATAAAATTATTCCCGGAGGGGTCTACGGCATTGCTATAATACTTCACCACACCTTCGGACTTCCCACAGGAACTTCCGGCCTTGTAATGAACATTCCGCTTTTAATTTGGGGTGTTAAAGAACTGGGTCCCAGATTCGGATGGAGAACAATAATGGGAATGACTGCGACATCATTGCTCATTGACCTTATTACGGTTTTCTGGGGAAACGGCGCTCTAATAGAAAACGACCTCCTTCTTTCATCTCTCTACGGAGGTGTACTCATCGGAGCGGGCCTGGCACTCATATTCATGGCAAAAGGAACAACAGGAGGATCCGATATAGTTGCGCAGATATTGTACAAGAGATCAAAAATGCCTATGGGGCAGCTTCTCATACTTATCGATACTGCTGTCGTTATTCTCGGTGTCATAATGTTCAAAGATATTAAATTGGCTTTGTATGCCATCATTACCATATATGTCACCGGTCAGGTAATTGATACGATGACGACCGGAATGAACCACAGAAAAGGAGCGTTCATTGTTTCTGAAAAGTACAATGAAATCGCTGACTATATATTAAAAAAATTAAGAAGAGGCGCCACATTTTTTCACAGTGCCGGAATATATAAGAATGATGAGAAAGAAGTAATATTCACTGCATTAACCAGGAGAGAACTCTTTGCACTGCAGGAAAATATAAAAAAGATCGATCCGAACGCCTTTATGACAGTTATTGATATAAGAGATGTAAGAGGCGAAGGTTTCAAATCGTTCAGCGATGATTCAATTTAGGAAACGGAGTTTAAAATGCCGGACAGAATAATAAGAGGTACAGCGGACAAGGGCGAAATTCGTTTCTTCCTGACTGATTGCACGGAAATTGTTCAAAAGACAACTGAGATACACAAACTTTCAGTGAGCAACTCTTATGTTCTGGGTAAATTTATTTGTGCCGGATTACTAATGTCCGCAGGTCTGAAATCTGAAAATGATGTTCTAACGATATCGACTACTTCTGATAAAATATCCGGCAGGATGGTAGTGACAGTCAACAGCAGATCTGAGATTAAAGCCTATATGTTCAATCCCGAATACGAACCTGATCCCGCATCTGAAAAGTCAGGCGGATCGATCGATAGTGTTGTGCTGGGAAAGGGTACTATTAATGTGATAAAGGACATGGGTCTTAAAGCGCCATACGCAGGTCAGGTAGAAATGAAATACGGATCAGTTGCCGGAGACCTCGTGCACTATTTTGCAGTTTCAGAGCAGATCCCTACCTCAATAAGCCTCGGTGTTCTCATAGATGATTCCGGAAAGGTTCAAAAAGCAGGGGGATTTCTTTTACAGATGATGCCCGGACATTCTGAAGATACAGTCAGAGTTTTGGAGAAGAGTATTTATTCATTTCCGAATTTTACCGATGTGCTGGATATGAATTACGACCTTGAAAAAATAGCATCCGATATTCTTTTAAAAGATCTCGGGCCGGTTTTCAAGGGAGAAATAATACCCAGATACAAGTGCGGATGCAGCAGAAAAAAGATGCAAACTGCCGCACAAACACTTGAGAAAAAGGAGATAAAAGAAATTTTAGAAAAAGACGGTTATGTAGAGGTTAAGTGTCATTTTTGCAACAGGAAATACAGATTTACGGAAAAGGATTTCGGAAAAAATTAATGGGAAGTAATAATAATAATATTTCAGACAGCAGAAAAGGAAAGATCGACGTACTCGGCTTCATTATGGTAATAACGCCTCTCATATCATCCGTTCTGATCTGGTACTGGTTTTATAACATTGAATACATGAAAAATATGTTATTGTTCCTTATAGTCGTTTCAGTTTCGACCGTTCTTCTTACAACAATACTTGCCACTCTGGATTCGCACCGGCTTGGATTAAAGGTGAAGATATACAGAAAAAAAGAGATATACGGAGGCAGTTTCCTCAAATTCTTTATATTTCTTCTGCTCTGGATATACGCCTATCCGGTTTACTTGTTCAGACGAAAAAAATACGGAGGCAGAAATCTGCTCTACCCGATGATATTCACATTGATCGTATTCGCTTTGTCTGCAGGCTACCTGTACCATGCGGTCCGAATTAAACTTGAGTATGAAAAGAACTATCCTGCAAGAGTTCAGAGGTTCAGAAATATAAGGTGATTCAATTCATGTTGCTCAGGCGGAACATTATGTTAACATTTATAATGTGCCTCTTGTCTGGTTTAGTGATGTTTTGTGCGTAGTTAAAAGTATCGAATTCTTTCTCGATTTCATCTATAAGGTCAACCTTACTGTTTATATAATCTTTAATAAGTGCCTGATGCAGTTTGAAATATTTTTCTTCCTCCATGATAAGATCATTACTTATCCTTTTATCGTCTGAGATCAGGTTCAATAATTTCTCATTCGCAGAAAGATAGGAATTGTATGATCTGATCCTTTTCCGGTCAACTTCCTTTAACAGGTTAAGCTGCTTCTCAAATTTACCGGTCATTATAAGATTGATGTCCTTTTCGGAGATCCTCTTCACCTGATCGTACAATAAACCTGCTATTTCTGTCTGTCCGTTCAGTCGCGCAATATCCAGAGGTGTAAGTCCGTTCTTATTTGTTTCCAGAACAGACGCTCCGTCTTCGATAAGTTCACTTACTTTACCTGCATCTCCGGTTTTTATTGCCCTGAATAATTTATCTTCCTGAGAGGAACAAGAGATCAGAGACAAGATCAGAAGAACTGCAAATGCGGTTGATATCTTCTTACGCATTATGGCACCTTAACTTATTTCAATATTAAGAAATACTTTTTTACCCTTTTTCAATGTTATCAGTCCTTTATTTATATCGGTATTATCAATTATCTTAAGCGGATCGGTTACTTTAATGCCGTTCATGCTCAGCCCGCCCTGTTCGATCATCCTTTTAGCCTCACCTTTCGAGCTGAAAAGCCCTGCTTTAACACATAGAGCAGAAACTGTTTCGCCAATTACTTCACCGGCGGGAATTTCGACCCCGGGCGCATCGGCAATGTTTCCTGCCGAAAATATATTCTTCGCAGCTTCTCTAGCTTTATCAGCCTCGATTGTACCGTGAACTATCTTTGTTGCCTCGTAAGCGAGGATCTCTTTTGCACTATTCAGTTCTTCGCCTGAAAGAGATGAGAATTTTGCGATTTCATCAAGGCTCATAAATGTATAGATCTTCATGAATTTCACAACATCTGAATCAGCCGTATTCCTCCAGAACTGATAGTAGTCGTATGGGCTTGTAAGTTCAGGATCCAGCCACACCGCGCCGCCTTCTGTTTTGCCCATCTTTTTCCCGTCTGACCGGGTAAGCAGCGGATTGGTCATTCCGAAAGCTTCTTTTCCTTCGATCCTCCTTATGAGTTCAACTCCAGCGATTATGTTCGACCACTGATCATCACCGCCGATCTGAAGCTGACAGTTATATTTCATGAATAAAGTATAGAAATCATATGCCTGGAGTATCATGTAATTGAATTCCAGAAAAGAGAGTCCCTTTTCCATGCGTATCTTAAAACATTCTGCAGCAAGCATCCTGTTGACCGTAAAATGAGGGCCTATCCTTCTGATAAAATCTATATAATTTTCAAAACCGAGCCAATCGTAATTATTTATGAGTAGGGCTTTTTCGTTACTGAAGTCGATGAATTTTGACAGTTGCCCTCTTATTCCTCTGACATTATTCTCGAGAGTTTCATTCGTAAGCATCTCCCTCATACTGTCCTTTCCGCTGGGGTCGCCTATCATGGCCGTGCCGCCGCCGACGATGCATATTGGCCTGTGACCGGCTTTCTGCATATGTGAAAGTATCATTATCGGTATAAGGTGACCTACGTGCAGAGAGGGTTTGGTCGGATCAAATCCGGCGTAAACACTTATCGGATCGCCATTAAGGATGGTCTTAAGCCTGTCAAGCTCAACAGTTGACTGTTTTATCAGGTCTCTTCCCTTGAATTCTTCGAATAGTTGAGGCATTTGAACTCCATTAGAATGAATTTTTAAATAGCAAATATAACAAAATCAAGTTGTCATTACAAGGATTTATATAATTTTCGATTTGCACTGTACATTGTCGAAATTGATTATTGAAATTGATTATTGCCTGCAGATATTTTATATTTATCCAAAATTCAGAGAGGGCAAAATGGCAGAGGAAGGATTAGGTTCAAATTTTATCAAAACATACATAGAAGAGGACCTTAAGTCAGGAAGATTTGACAGAGTTCATACAAGATTTCCTCCGGAACCGAACGGCTATCTTCATATAGGTCATGCTAAAGCTATCACGATAAGTTATGAGACCGCTAAAGAATTCGGGGGTTTATATAACCTAAGGTTTGACGATACTAATCCCGTAAAAGAAGACCTTGAATATGAGGAGGCTATCAAGAGAGATATCAAGTGGCTGGGCTATGACTGGGAAGACAGGTTATATTACGCTTCTGATTATTTTGAGAAGTTATACGAATATGCCGTGACTTTGATCGGGAAAGGTCTTGCATACATTTGCGACCTGAACCAGGAGGATATGAAAGAGTACAGGGGATCGATAACTTCTCCGGGGAAGAACAGTCCCTTCAGAGAAAGGTCGGTCGAAGAGAATCTCGATCTGTTCAGGCGCATGAGAGAAGGAGAATTCGAAGAGGGAGAAAAGGTACTCAGAGCAAAGATCGATATGTCCAGCCCGAATATGAATATGCGAGATCCCGTAATGTACAGGATACTCAAGAAAAATCACCACAGGACCGGAAGTAAGTGGGTCATTTATCCGTCATATGATTTTGCGCACGGTCAATCGGATTCGATCGAAAATATTACTCATTCTCTCTGCGACATATCTTTTGAAAACCACAGGCCGCTTTACGAATGGTTCATTGAAAAACTGGAAATATTTAAAACACGGCAGATCGAATTCGCGAGGCTGAATTTCACATACCTCATCACAAGTAAAAGATATCTCAAAAAACTTGTCGATGACAAGATAGTGGATGGGTGGGACGATCCCAGAATGCCGACAATAATCGGGATGAGAAGAAGAGGGATACCGTCAGAAGCGATAATTGATTTCATGAAGAACGCAGGCGTCAGCAAAAAAGAGAATCTGATAAATATTGAGAATTTTGAATATGTTGTCAGAGAGTATCTTAAAAGATCGAGCACTATGGTGATGGCTGTGCTTGACCCTGTTGAACTTTCGGTCGTAAACTATCCTGAAGGAAAGATCGAGAAATTCGAGACAGAAATTCTTCCTGGAAAGGACGAAGTGAAAACCAGAGAGATACCTTTTTCGAACAAGCTGTTTGTTGAAAGATCGGATTTCACACCGGAAGACGATCCTTCGTTCTACAGGCTCAAACCGAATGGTTATGTGAAGCTTAGAAAATCGTATATTCTCAAGTGCATCGGTACTGAAACTGACAACACCGGTCATGTAACAAAAATTTTATGCGAGTACATACCTGAAAGCTCAAGAGTCACTGAGGTTGAAGGGAAAAAGGTTAAGGGCATAATCCACTGGGTCTCGGCAGCCCACTCGGTCAGATGTAAAGTCAGAACATATGAAAGGCTTTTTACGGCAGAAAATCCTCTTGAAGCGATCGATAAAGATATTTCTGATGTAATAAACAGGAATTCTTTAAAAGTTTACGAGAGCTGCATGATCGATAACTGGATCTCGAAAGCGGAGCCGGAAGAAAGATTCCAGTTCATCAGGAACGGTTTTTTCTGCGCCGACATGAAAGAAAAAGAGCACGGGGTGCCGGTTTTCAACAGAACTTTGACTTTAAAATAATCAACGCAGGCAACTTTTTTTGTTGATATTTGTATAACCAAATACTATATTATCGCGATTAATGAAAATGTAAAATCAAAAGCGGGGGTAAAAGTGTCGGCAAGAATATTTGGAAAGATAGTTTTTATAATAGCGGTAGCATCTATTTTATTTTCCTGCAAAGAGCAGCTGAAAGATCTTCCTATGGCTGAATCCGTTCTCGGGAAAATATCTTTTTCCGAATTCGAGACTTCCATGCTGAAAGAAAGATTTGGTAAGGATATTGCCAAGGCATCAGAAAGCACTTTCGAAGAGAGAAGGGAATATCTGAGAGAAATGATATTCCGGGAAATAATATTTGATCTTGCAGAAAAAAATCAGATCGATACGATAAAAGAAGTCAACAACGAATACAAAAAGAAATTATACGGGATATCGATAGTTCAGGGACTTATACAGGACAGTTTGAGAAGCAAGATATATTCAGAAGATGAGATCAAAAAAGTTTACGAACAGAAGAAGGTGAAATATTTGCCAAAGCATATTCTCATAGATGTGAAGAAACATGGCGAGGCTAAAGCAAAAGAAAAGATCGATTCGGTTTATCAGAAAGTGATCGCCGGAGAAAAATTCGAAGATCTGGCCAAATCTTCATCCGACGATATCCGCACGGGCGTGAACGGCGGTGAGCTGGGATGGGTATTTGCGCATGAAATGGTGAAGGAATTTGAAAACAAGATTGTTGAAATGAAGAAAGGCGATATTTCGGAACCGTTCATGAGCATGTACGGTTATCACATTGTATTGCTGTCCGATGTTAAGGAAAATAAAGACCTGAAAGATTACGAATCGGAGAGGAACAAGATTATACCTGAACTTGATAATAAATATTCGGCTCAGTTCAACGATAAATACCTTGCGCTGATCGAAAGCTTGTTCGAAAAATACGAGATTAAGATTGACTCGGTAGAAGTAAAATCTTTTTTAAAACAACTGAGTTCTCACAAGAAGAATTCAGAACCGGATAAAGATTACCTCGATCTTTTTACCGAAGATGAAAGGTCCGCTGTGATCTCCGCTTATGGAGAAAGAATAATTAATGCTGAGAGCCTTATCAAGACGCTTAAAACATACCCCAAAGACAAGAGACCCGAGTTAAAAGGTTACAATGATATAAAAATGTATGTGATCGACAGGTTCAGAAATGACCTTTTCGAGGACTATGCTGATGATCTTGGTTATACAGGAAGAAAAGAATTTATAGAGGAAGCCAGATCTACTATGTACGGTACTTACAAAGATAAGCTGATAAGGAAATTCGTAAAAGACAAGACAGAGCTGCCCTCGGAAGACGAGATCAAAAAGTTTTATGAGGAAAATAAGGAGAATATGTTCAAAGAGGAAGACGGTACCTATAAAGAACTTTTGAAAGTAAAAGCAAGTATCACCAATTCATTAAAATCGAAAAAATTCGGCCAGTCACTCAAGGACTGGGAAAGCAATCTTTTCAGAGATTACAAAGTCAGTATGAATTATCCGCTGATCGAAAAGACATTTACAAACATTAAGGATGACAGGAAATGATAAAAACCGCTTTCTCTTACATACTTACATCGATGCTTTTAGTGACTTCGTCAGTTTTTACTCAGGATGGAATTCTGACGCCTTTTACAGACAACATCGAAGTTGCGGTGATAGGAGACCGGGTTATTACTGAATTTGAGGTTTTCGGATATCCTGCTTCAGTCAGGGAAAGAAAAGTGCTTCCTTATGAAGAAAGATATGAAATTATCGAGGGATATATTTATGAGATCCTGCTTCAAAAGGAAAGTCAGATCCCGACAGTTCTGAATACAGGCGAATACAGAAAGAATTTTGAAACCCTTCTGAAAAAGAACGCGGCTATGAAACTGAAGGATGATCTTGTTGGACAGCGATTCCTGTCAAACGACAAACTGGAATCTTACTGTGTTCAGAATAGCGGAAAGATCGATAAATTCAAGCTTCCGGAAAATAAAATTGAAATCGCTGCTATGGTAAAGAAAGATAAAGCTCACGAAATAAGGATTTTCCTCGATAAATATGTTGACAGTTTAAGTTTGAGTTACGGAGTCGATTATAATGATGAACTGTTCACTGAGATTACATCTGTGAGGGCGGACAGCCCGGAAGAATTCAGCGAAGAGGTGAGAAAGAATATGCTGAATAAAGTGCTGATCACATTCAAAGATCAAAAAGTGTTCACTAATGAGCTTATTAAACCATTAAGAGATGTTAAACCGTGGCGAATGAAAGACCTGTCAAATACTAAAATTCTAAAACGGCTTGTTGACGGATCGATAATAAATTCAATTCTTTCGGCTGAGGCTGAAAAGAGAGGATACTTTGAAAAAGAGGATGTAAAAGAAGAAACTAAGGACCAGATGAAATATCTGGCTGCTAAAATTTATCGTGATGTAATTTATTCAGACGGCAAATTTGTTCCTTCCAAAGAGGAAATGATCGACTACTACATTGAGAATAAAGATAACCGTACTCTCTGGAGCAAAAAAAAGATGTGGGTGTTCGAGATATTCAGGGAATACAACAACGAGGATGATATTGAAGAGAATGACAAGATAAATGTGGCTATAGAAGTTGAGAATATAAGGCAGAAAATAATTTCAGGGGAAGAATTCGAAAAGTACGCAAAGTTCTATCCGAGGCCTCATTCTAAAGACGGTGAACTTGGATTCATTTTTGAGGATGATTATGCTATGATAGGTAAGACCGCTTCAAAAATGAAAGAGGGAGATATTTCTGACCTGATAATTCAGCAGAAAGCGATCTCGGTTATAAAAGTTACTCAAATTCAGGAACCGATGCTTTACAAATTTGAATATGTTGAAGGAATAATAAAGAGCAACTTGATCTCATCGAAAAAAGAAGAATATAGGAACAGGCATATGAATGAACTTTTCCAAAAATACATAGTCAAAATAAAAAATAATCTATAAAGGGTTGACATTGAAATACATTTTTTCTCGAAAATACATGATCATAACTCTGATAACTGTCTTTGTATCGCTGAGTTCGGAAGTGATCGACAGGATAGTAGCCGTTGTCGGGGATGAAGTGATCTTAAAAAGTGAAGTCGATCAGGTCGTAGAACATCAGAGATATACATCACGATTCGGCTTCGACGAAAAATCTTTCAGAGAATCCGTTATGAACGAGATGATATCAAGCAAGGTGCTTTATTATTCAGCTCTTCAGGATTCCACGATAAGTGTTACCGACGAAGAAGTTCAGAGAATACTGGATAACAGGATCAATTCGATAATTCAGCAGGTCGGCAGCGAAGAAAAATTCGAAGAAATGTATAATACTACCGTAAGCGACCTCAAGAAGCAGTACAGACCGGATATAAAGAAAAGTCTTTTCATTGAGAAAATAAGAAATAAACAGATCCAGAAAGTATCAGTAAGCAGGGATGATGTGGAAAAGTTCTATGAAGATTACAAGGACTCTCTGCCTCCCGTAAAAGCTTCAGTCGTGCTCAGCCAGCTCGTGATCAGATTTTCTGATAAGGCTCTGAATGAAACAAAGTCTTCAGAATTCTTAAAGGATCTGAAATCAAGGATATTAAGAAATGAACTCAGCTTTGAAGAAGCCGCAGAAAAATATTCCCATGATGAAGCTTCCAGCTCTAAAAAAGGGAATGTCGGTTTAACAAACAGGGGCGATCTCGTAGCAGATTATGAAAGAGCCGCATACAACATGAATCCGGGAGATATTTCGGACCCGGTAAAAAGCCCGTTCGGGTATCACCTGATACTGCTTAAGGAAAAAACCGGGGAAAAGATCAATACTTCACACATACTTGTTGTCCCCGAGAAAAATGTAGAGAACGATTCCACCGCATATCAGTTCGCTCTTAACCTTAAAGATTCCGTTCTGAATAAGAAAATGACCTTTGAGGAAGCCGTAAGAAAATACAGCGGAGATGAAAAAACTAAATATCTCGACGGCAGTATCGGACCGATGGAGCTGGATGAGATGGATAAGAAGTACTTTGATATTTTTAAAGAAGCCAGTATAGGTTTTATGAGTGAGCCGATCAAAGAAAAAGACGGATATTATATCTACAAGATTACTGACAGGAAGGAAGATCATAAAATAACTCCCGAAACTGATTACAACATTCTAAAGAACCTTGCTCAGGATAGAAAAGGTCGGGAA
>JAQVNT010000291.1 GCA_028702975.1 Candidatus Delongbacteria bacterium | reverse complement strand
GGAGAAATCAGGTCAACGCTCATATTGTGGAAGTTCTGGGCGACAAAGAGGACCCTCATGTCTCTTTGAGAGCGATAGCGAGAAAGCACGGATTTAAAGATACTTTCCCCAAGGAGGTGGAAGACGAACTTGAACAGTACACTCAGGAATTCATTACACATAAGATACCTGACAGGACTGATGTCAGACACGAAAAGATATTTACGATAGACCCGGCCGACGCGAAGGATTTTGACGACGCCATCAATATTATGAAACACCCCGACGGCTCTTTTGACCTGGGTGTGCATATAGCGGATGTTTCGTCATATATTCCTGAAGGAGGCCCGCTGGATACCGAGGCGGCGTCAAGAGGTACTTCTCTTTACATGCCTTCATCCGTGATCCCGATGCTGCCGAGAAAGCTGTCGAACTACCTCTGCAGTTTGAACCCGGATATCGAAAGGCTCGCTTTCTCCTGCTTCATGAAGATAAACAGCAGCGGCGAGATAACCGGTTATCATTTCAAGGAAACTGTGATGAAGTCGGCTTTCCGGTTCAATTATGAAGAATTCCAGAACCTTTTAGACGCCGCGCTTAAGGGAGAAGAAACAGACCCTAAATACGATGATTTCAGGCAGATCGCTGTATGGTCAAAAGAACTGAAAGATATTCTCAGGACCAAAAGATTTAAAGAAGGCGGTATCGAGTTTGAGCTGCCCGAGATCAAGGTCGTTGTTGACGAGAACGGTAAAACGATCGACATTCACAGGTACGAACTGCACGAATCGAACAATATCATCGAGGATTTCATGCTTGCGGCTAACAGGTGCGCGGCTCATTTTCTTTCAACAAAAGAAGACAAGCTTCCCGGAGTTTACCGTATCCACGACAGGCCTTCTTTAGACAAGATCGCCGATTTTTTTGAGGAGCTCGAAGCCAACGGCATTACCCCGCCGCCTACCGAAGATCCGACGGATCATTTCTATATGCAGAAACTGCTGACAATAATAAAAGAATCAACGAGCGGAGACTATCTCGCGAATAATTTCCTGCGCACTATGATGAAGGCTAAGTACTCGACGGACAATATCGGACATTACGGTCTTGCTTTCGATCTCTATACACATTTTACTTCCCCGATAAGAAGATACCCGGACCTAATGGTCCACAGGCTTATAAAGAAACATCTCAAACGCCTTTCCGTCAACAAAGCCCGCGACAATAAAAGGGTAATTCAGGGCCTGTGTATGATGGCATCGGAACGCGAGGTAAAGGCCATAAAGGCTGAATACGAAGCAAGAGATCTTAAGATAATCGAGTTCATGGTCGATAAGATAGGTAAAACTTACGAGGCTGTGATAGTCACGGTTATGCCTTACGGAACTTATGTAAGAATGAAGGAATGGCCTGTCGAGGGGCTGGTAAGAACCAGAGACCAGCATAAAGACCTTTATGAATACGATGACAAAAAGAAAGTGTTCAAGGGTCGCAGGACAGGAGATGAGCTTTTTGTTGGTAAAGAGGTACAAGTTATACTTAAAGGCGTTAACAAAGAACTTTTGACTATAGACTTCGATCTGACCAAATAGATTATTCGTCCAGATACATTTTGCCCTTGGTGGTGATCTCGGCTATCATCCTGCCGTTAGATTCACCCCTCAGGTCGATAAGGTCTTTTCTTTCCAGCGCATACTCGATTTCGTTTGCGTACTCATTCGCCTCAGGCTCGCCGACCGAATCTTTGAGTGCGTCGTATACAGTTGCCGGACCGCTCCTTTTCAGGTGATTCAGCACCGCTTCCATCAGCTGTTTTTCGTGCATGATCTTCTGTCCCCCGTTAAATAGCTGAAAAAATATAACAAATATCGTATCGCCAAATCAAGTAAATTAATTTATATTCTGTTGACAAAGTGGCGGTAATAAATTTAAATTAAGCATAAATGAATTAAAACAGGAGTCAATATGAAAAATCACGGCTATTACAGATTTCCGGCTGTTCAGGGTAAAACTGTCGTTTTCGTAAGCGAGGACGACCTCTGGACCGTCTCTCTGAACGGAGGAACGGCTTCCAGACTGACTGCTAATACGGCCGCTCTGTCATCACCGAAGCTCTCGCCGGACGGAAGATCCGTGGCTTACTCGTCAGCGGAAGAAGGCTACAGCGAAGTTTATGTGAAATCGATGTCAGGCGGAGAACACAAAAGGCTGACTTTCTTCGGTGCAAGATCGAATGTGCTCGGATGGTCGACCGACGGTAAATTCATCTATTTCGCAAGCAATTTCGCCCAGCCTTTTGACTCAAGTATTTACAGGATTTCAAAGGACGGCGGCCAGGAGGAACTTGTCCCTGCAGGTAATGCGAACCAGATATCGTTCGGAAAGAAAGGCGTAGTGATAGCAAGACATGCCGGCGACCCGGCCCGCTGGAAGAGGTACCGCGGAGGAACGGCCGGAGAGATATGGATAGATGAAAAAGGCGACGGTATTTTTAAGCAGATATTAAAAGAGCTGAAGTCGAACCTTGCCTGCCCGATGTGGATAAACGACAGAATATACTTCATTTCCGACCACGAAGGCATAGGCAACATCTATTCATGCGACCTTAAAGGGAAAAAAGTAAATAGACACTCGCATCATGAAGAATTTTACGCAAGGTTCGCCGACACTGACGGAAAGACGATCGTGTATCATGCAGGCGCTGATTTGTACAAAATAGATGTCGCTAAAGATAAATGCGAAAAAATAGAAGTTGACTACATCAGCTCCCACACTCAGACGAACAGGAAATTCATTGACGCGGCTCAGTACCTCGAAGGCAG
>JAQVNT010000290.1 GCA_028702975.1 Candidatus Delongbacteria bacterium | reverse complement strand
GCTGGGGAACGTAAAGGCTCTCACGAACAGGGACCTGAAGGAAGCGAAGGCTAAGATAATCCTGGGCAACACCTACCACCTGAACAACAGACCGGGCATGGAGATAATGAAAGCGGCCGGCGGACTACACAATTTCATGAACTATAGGGGTAACATTCTGACCGACAGCGGAGGATTTCAGGTGTTCAGCCTGGCGAGCCTGACGAAGATCAAAGACGAGGGCGTGCATTTCCAGTCCCATCTCGACGGAAAAAAATTCTTTTTCACTCCCGAGAGCGTGATAGATATCCAGCGGATAATAGGATCCGACATCATGATGGTCTTGGACGAATGTTCGCACTATCCGGTGGACAAGAAGCAGGCTGCCAAGGCAGTCGAGCGCACAACGCACTGGGCGAAGCGGTCAATTGACCACTTCCGCAATACGGAGCCGCTGTACACGCACGGCCAGACCGTGTTCGCGATAGCGCAGGGCTCGGTGTACCACGACCTGCGGAAAGAGAGCTGCAAACAGCTTTCTGACCTCGATTTCGAGGGCTACGCTATCGGCGGCGTTTCGGTCGGCGAGCCGCCCGGACTGATTCCGGAAATTGCCGGGATCTGCGCCGAAAACCTGCCCGCGGACAAGCCGCGCTACCTGATGGGCGTGGGAACACCCGCTGATATTTTAAACTGCATCGCAGAAGGCGTCGATATGTTCGACTGCGTAATGCCCACAAGGAACGCCCGCAACGGTACGGTATTCACCCGCAACGGAAAGATCATTTTAAAAGGCGCAAAAGTAAAAGACGACTTCACCCCTATCGACGATAAGTGCGGATGCTACACCTGCAGAAATTACTCCAAAGCGTATGTCCGCCATCTGTTCAACGCCGGTGAAAAACTCGCAGGACAGCTCGCTACGATTCACAACATTTATTTTTATATTTGGTTGACAAGAGAGTCAAGAAAGGCTATAATTAATAATAATTTTGAAAAGTTCAGAAAAAAGATAACGGACAACTATTAACGGAGCTGAAAATGGATCAATATACCAAAAAGACGATAATGAGACACGCCGTTGTTTTCATAGTGATCGTGATCGTGCTTACCGTATATCTGTATTTCTTTGAGAACAGAACTTATGTATGGACATTCTTCACTTTATATACGCTCCTGACGGTAGTACTCCACTATTACTATGTATCGGTTCAGAAGGTCAGGCTCGCGCAGATGATCGAAAAAGAAGAGGACATGCTCAAGCAGAAACAGGAATCCGAATCAAAAACACAATATCTTAAATCTTTAAGAAAAAAGAAGATACTTGAAGAACAGGCTAGGGCGGTACACACACTGATCGTAGCGCAGAATCACAAAATAAACACCCTCCTCAACGGGATCATCGGATACAGCTCGATCCTGACATCAAAGATCGAGAAATCGGAGATTGATAAAAAAGATCCGTTACTTAATATCATAAAGAAGATAAAAGAAAGCGGGGATTCGATAAATACGATGATGAAGGAATTCGATGATCCGGACAGCAGCACTTTAAAAGAGATCTTCGGAACAAAAGAGTATTTAGACCTTGAAAAAGAGTATACGGAAAAAGATCTGACCTAAAAATTACTGATCTGACTGCCTGACATGCTCAATAAATTCACTCACCTTAAAAGCGTCATCAACCAAATATTCGCCCGAAGAAACGCGCCTCAACTCCTTTAAATAAGCGTAGGTACCGAGTTTTGTGCCTATATCGTCAGCCAGCGACCTTATGTAAGTTCCTTTAGAACAATGCACCCTGATTTCAACTTCATCGGCGCCGATACTTAGAATATCTATAGAATGAATGATTATCTTTCTGGGCTCTCTTTCCGTCTCGATCCCCTTCCTTGCAAGTTCGTAGAGCTTTTTACCGTCCTTCTTCAGAGCAGAGAACATGGGCGGAAGCTGCAAACTCTCCCCCGAAAAGCTCATTACTGCATTTTTTATCTCTTCTTCGCTTGCCATCTTCTGTGAGGTTGAGATTACATTACCGGTAATATCGAAACTGTCAGTCCGTTCACCCAGCTTCAGTTTGGCTTCATAAATTTTATCCGAAAGCATAAGCTGATCCTGGATCTTCGTCGCTTTTCCGACAAGCATGATAAGTAGCCCGGTAGCGAACGGGTCAAGAGTACCCGCATGACCGATCTTTTTTATCCTGAGAATCTTCCTCAGCTTTGCGACCACATCAAAACTTGTCCAGTCCGGCTCTTTGTCAATAAGTACGATAAATCCTTCCGGATATGGAAAGGTAAGTAAATTCTTTCTGCTTATTACAGGAGTATCAGGCATAATATTCCAGCGCGGTCCTTTTAAGGTCGCCGATCAGATCTTTGAGCAGTTTTTCGTAAGTCCCCTCGAACCTGATGCCCGAAGCGTTCCTGTGCCCGCCGCCGCCCCATTTCGACGAGAATTTATTAACATCGAAACCGCCTTTTGATCTCAGGCTTAGCTTGTACCTGTCTTTATCTGTTTTTCTGATAAAAACCGCGATCTCCGCCTCTTCGATCGAGCTTAAAGCCATCAGGACTGGCTCGTTCTCTATCAGAGGGTCATTCTGCTGATCATTATATGTTATGGCTATTTTTTCTTTTCGGAAGAGTTGAGTTTCCGAAACTATCCTGTTCACTTTGACCGTCTCATCATAACTCAGTCTCATGAATATCCTGTCGTTCAGCTCAGCTATATCCGAACCGTATTTCATCATGTTCAAAGAGTCTCTAAGAGCTCTTTTGTCTGTATTCGCGAATCTGAGCCCGCCTGTATCTGAAAGCAGCCCG
>JAQVNT010000034.1 GCA_028702975.1 Candidatus Delongbacteria bacterium | reverse complement strand
CTCCCCGCCTTAAACGATATCCTAATGGACAAGAGTTTCTTTACGCAGCTCAGGGAGGTCGATGTGAAAGATCTTCTCGCGCGCCATCCCAAGGACCTTGACGAAGGGATGATAAAGGACTTCATAAAGGGTAAGAGAGTGCTTGTTACGGGAGGCGGAGGCAGTATAGGTTCCGAGATATGCAGGCAGGTGTGCAGATACGGCGCGGAGCAGTTGATAATAATCGACCACAGCGAATACGACCTTTACCTTATAAACGAGGAGCTTTACTGTCCCAGGGTGATACCTGTGCTCCAGTCGGTAAGGCATCTTGACGGACTCGAAAAGACATTTTCAGAATACCGTCCCCAGATCGTGATACACGCCGCTGCCTACAAGCATGTGCCGATGGTCGAATACAACAAGATCGAGGGGATAACGAACAACATAATCGGTACAAAGAACTGTATAGATCTGTCCGTGAAATATCATGTGGAGAAATTCGTTCTGATCTCGACCGATAAGGCAGTGAGGCCCACGAATGTGATGGGCGCTACAAAAAGGATATGCGAGCTTTACGCCCAGAACATGAACCATAACGGGACAGAGATCTGTTCTGTCAGGTTCGGGAATGTGCTCGGTTCGTCGGGTTCGGTTATACCGAAATTTAAAAAGCAGATACAGGAGGGAGGGCCTTTAACTATAACCCATCCCGACATTACAAGATACTTCATGCTCATTCCCGAAGCTTGCCAGCTCGTGCTTCAGGCCGCGTCCATCGGACACGGGGGCGAGATACTGATCCTCGACATGGGCGAGCCGGTCAGGATACTGGACCTGGCGAAGAGCATGCTGAAGCTGGCGGGCCGCGAGGATATCGAGATAAAGTTCACCGGGTTAAGGCCGGGCGAGAAACTTTATGAGGAACTTCTTATTTCAGAAACGGACAGGACTACTAAATTCGAGTCGATAACAATTGCTCAGGCAAGAAAATATGATATAACAACTTTAAGCAGACAGATAGAAGAGCTTCTGGTCTGCGATAATATCATAGGCAAATTGAAAGAGATAGTGCCGGAATTCAACCACAATCCCAACGGAAGCTGATATTACTGGATCAGCCTTTCTATCGAAAGTACCCCTTTTACTGCGAACAGTTTTTTCCTCAGCCTGATAAAATGACTCAGGTTCTTCACCCTTCCGGTAAAAGATCCGGTCGCGATCGAGTTTTCCGATTTTATTTCAATATAGCTCAGATTGATGTTGAGCGAGTTGATTACCTTAATCATTTCGAACAGAAGGTTGGGCCTGTCTTCCCCCGCAACTTTAAAACTGACCTCGAAATCCTCGTCGCGGTTTACATCCCAGACGGTATTGACCAGTTCGGACGGGTCGATCGATCCTATAGTCGGACAGTTCGATATGTGTATGATCAGTTTTCCTTCAGCCGTTCTCTGACCCACTATGGAATCTCCGGGAAGAGGGTGGCAGCAGGAGGCGTAGATTATTGAATCCGCGTGCTGACGGCCGTCGTCCTTCAAAGCCGCAGGAGATTTGACCCTGATCATCGATACGAGCCTTGTGAGAAGGCCGTCTCTTTTTAAGCCGCTTATCTTTCTCATGAACTGGTTCGGCCTTATGTCTCCGTTCCCGACGGCGGAATAAAAATCTTCCGGAGTATGGAACCCGAACGATCTCAGAACATGCTGAAGCGTCTTTTTTTCTATCTTGAGGTTGTATTTTAATATCTCTGAAGTGAAGATCTCTCTTCCCAGTTTGACAGTTTTCTGGTTCTCCTCCCGTTTAAGGAAGTGCCTGATGGCCGTTCTGGCCCTGGGGCTCTTTGCGAACCTGAGCCAGTTGTATGTAGGAGCGGACCTGGGGGATGTGATTATCTCTATTATGTCTCCGTTCTCGAGCTGGGAGGACAGAGGTATCACTTTTCCGCCCTTCTTCGCCGCTATGCATGTGTTGCCGATATTCTCGTGGATCTTGTAGGCAAAATCGACCGGAGTGGATCCTGCGGGCAGGGTCACGAGGTCTTTTTTTGGAGTGAAGACGAATATTTCACCGGATATCAGGTTGATCTTCAGATCTTCGAGAATGTCCTTGGGATCTGTTGAATCGAAGCTCTCCTGGAGGATGTTCCTCAGCTTTGCGATATATTCGTCGATAGCCTCGATGTCCTCCGCGCTCGTAGTCTTGTATCTCCAGTGCGCCGCGAGCCCGAATTCGGCTACCTCGTGCATCTTTCTGGTCCTGATCTGTATCTCGATCACCCTGTTCTCGAAGACCACCTTTGTGTGCAGAGACTGGTACCCGTTCTCTTTGGGAACAGCTATATAGTCGTTGAACATTCCCGGAACAGGCAGAAAAAGCTGATGGACTATGCTTAAAATGTGATAGCAGTCCCCGTCGTCGGGTATAACTATCCTCAAAGCTATTATGTCCATTATGTCGTTGAAGTGCTTTTTTCTCGTCGCGAGCTTGTTGTAAATCGAATAAATATGTTTTATTCTTCCGGTTACAGATGACTTAATGCCTTCTTTGTCAAGGGCTGCAGTGATGATGGGCGTGACCTTAGTGATATATGCGTCCATCGATCCGTGCGTTTCGCTGATCTGTTTGCTGATCGATTCAAAGTTCTCAGGATCGACCACTGCGAACGAGCGGTCCTCGAGTTCGTTCTTTATCTTGTACATTCCGAGCCTGTAAGCCAGAGGAGCGTAGATGTCTAAAGTTTCCCTTGCTATCTGCTTCTGCTTTTCGGGTTTCATGTACTTTATGGTGCGCATGTTGTGGATCCTGTCGGCGAATTTGATGATTATCACCCTCAGATCTTTTATCATGCTTATAATGAGCTTTCTGTAATTCTCGGACTGTTTTTCCTCTAAGGTGTTGTAGTAGATCTCGTTGATCTTCGTGACCCCGTTCACAATATCGGAAATAGTCTCGCCGAACTTTTCTTTTATCTCAAGTTCTGAAATATCAGTATCTTCCACAACATCGTGAAGAAGCGCGGCGGCTACAGTGATGTCGTCCACTTTCAATTCGGAAAGAATGCCTGCAACTTCGACCGGATGTTCGATATATGGCTTTCCGCTGCGCCTGTAAACATTCCTGTGCGCCTCGAAAGCGAATTCGTAGGCTCTGCGAATAAGGTCTCCGTTAACCTGCTGGCCCGTCGATCTGAGCCTGGAGATAACTTTCTCTATCTGAGCGGCATACTTTTCGGGCATTATTTCTCCAGAGACGACAGATACTTGACCGCGGCGGGGATCTCAGCGACCAGGTCGGAAGGAAGCACGCTCGCTTCGCCCATTTTATCCGTAGCCAGCTGTCCCGCTATCGAGTGAACGAAAAGCGCCGTTACCGCAGCTTTGTCGCGGCTGATCTTCTGACCGAGCAGGCTCACTACTATTCCCGCGAGAACATCGCCGGTACCTCCTTTGGCCAGGCCCGGATTTTTGTTTATATGGATCATTACTTTGCCGTCCGGACACGCGATCAAAGTCGGCGTTCCCTTAAGTATTATAAAACACTTCCATTCTATGGCTTTCTGAACCGTTATCTCCAGCCTGTTCAAAAGGAACAGCTCCTTGCTTGTCTGGCAGAGTCTTGCCATTTCGCCGTTGTGAGGCGTTATGATAACATCGGCTTTGAGATCGTTCATCAGGTCCGGAACCTCGGCAAGGGTGTTGAGCGCGTCGGCGTCAAGTACCACGGGCTTTCCGGGCTCGAATTTCTGTATGAGTCTCTTGATAACTTTTTTGGTTTCCGGATGAACGGAAAGTCCCGGGCCCACCAGAAGGGCGTCGGCCCAGCGGTATCCCTTGATCACATCCTTCTCCGCGAGCATGGATGTGAAACCGGGCTGCGCATATCCCAAAGGTATCGTCATGACCTCCGGATACACTGTTGATATTGAGGCGGAGATGTTCATCGGTATTCCGAGCTTGATCAGTCCGCAGCCCGCCTTAAGCGCCGCAAGAGACGATAGAGCCGCCGCTCCGGGCATTGAAAGCGATCCCGAGAAATTGAATATTTTGCCGAAATCCTTTTTTTCGCAGGTGAGGCTTCTTTTACGGTAAACGCCCGTCGCGTCAGACTCTTCGAGAAGCATCCGGGTGTCAAGAATCTCGTCATCGAGTTCCTTCGGAAGTCCGATGTCAACAACATCTATCGCGCCTGAATGTAAATATCCGTCGTTAATATAGAGCCCGATCTTGGGATATCCGAGAGTTATTGTATTATCCGCGAAAACAGCTATGTCCTCGGCGTTTCCCGTTGTTCCGTGTATGCAGGACGGGATGTCTATAGAATAAACTCTGCAGTCAGAATCGTTTATCTTCTTTATTACATCATAAAAAAGTCCTTCAGGGTTCGAATTGAAGCCCGTTCCGAATATGGCGTCTATCACAAGGTCCGTTCCCGCAAGATCGAATTCATCCGCCGAGCTTATGAAATTGATATTCTTTGTTTTCTTTGAAAGTTTTTTGAGCTGCTCTTTAGATTCTTCGGAAATGTCGTCTTTTCCGGCAAGTACCGTAACGGTCACATCCGCGCCGTCCGTAATTAGATGAAAAGCCGCGGAGAGCCCGTCGCCGCCGTTATTTCCCTTTCCGCAGACAACGGATACCTTTTTCCCTTCAACGCTTCCCTCGTATTTCTTTACCGTCTCGAAAACGCATTTTCCCGCATTCTCCATCAGCGCGGAGGGTTTTATCCCGTACTGCTCGAAGGAAAGTTTGTCGAGCTGTTTCATTATCTCGGCCGTAACTAATTTCTTCATCGTCTTTTTACCTCTAATATTTAATTATTTTTAGAACAGCAATCTGTCATCACCCGGTAAAACGGAAAACATTATAACATTGATCTTACATACTGTGCCCGAAAAAAACAGCGGGCGACCAACACTGTTGACAATATAAATACTCAACTGCCCGATGTCAAGCCGATAATTTTAGAAAACTTCATATTATAAGGCTTACAAGCTCGGCAAGGTCTTTTACATTCGATGAAGAGTAAATGTTCTTAAAACCAAGTTTTTTACTTTCGCTTATTCTTGATTCGGAACCCGAGACCGGTCTTATTTCCCCGTTCAGACCCACTTCGCCAAAAAAAACGCTCTTTGGAGGGACTGTAAAATTTCTGAACGACGATATGAGAGAGACAGCCACGGACACATCTGCTCCGGGATCGGTAAGTTTTGCTCCTCCGGTGACATTTAGAAAAATGTCCTGTCCGGCTATGTTCAGACCGATCTTTCTGTCCAGAACGGCTATTATCTTGCTTAGTCTTTTTATGTCGAACCCGACGCAGTTCCTCTGCGGATTCCCGAAGCTCGGTGAGGTGACCAGAGCCTGGATCTCGATGAGCAGCGGGCGGGTACCTTCGAGCGTTGCGGCTATCGAAGCACCGGGCGCGTCCAGTGTGGTCTCGTTCAAAAAATAACTTGAGGGATTAGTGACTTCCGCGAGTCCTTCAGGCCTCATCTCGAAAAGACCTATCTCGTTCGTGGACCCGTAGCGGTTCTTTACCGTTCTCAATATCCTGAAGCCGTGGAATCTGTCGCCCTCAAAATAGAGAACGGCGTCCACCATGTGTTCTATCATTTTCGGACCGGCAATAAATCCCTCTTTTGTCACATGCCCCACAATAAAAACGCAGAAACCGAGTTTCTTGGCCGCCGTTATTATCCTGGCCGCCGTTGTTCTGACCTGCCCGGGCGAGCCCGGGGACGAGTCGTCGGACGGGTCGCAGACGGTCTGGACTGAATCGATGACGACGATGTCCGGCCTGTTCTTTTCTATCCAGTCCAGAACCGCCCTTACATCGTTCTCGCAGAAGATGCACACATCCCCCGCGTCTGCGCCTATCCTTTCCGCACGGCTCTTGATCTGGTGCGGCGATTCCTCACCCGAAACATAGAGGGTCTTCAAACCCTGTGACTGCAGGTTGGAAATATATTTCAGCATCAGGGTGGACTTTCCTATTCCGGGATCGCCGCCCACAAGAGCGGCCATGCCGCTGATGCAGCCGCCGCCTAACACTCTGTCGAGTTCGGTTATGCCGGAGAGGTATCTTTTAGATTCCTCCATCCTTATGTCTTTCAGGCTGACAGGTTCGGCGGCGGCTCCCGTGTAAACAGGGGAGTTGCCCTGTTTGGATTCGCGGAATTCTTTCAGCGAGCCCCAGACCCCGCATGACGGGCATTTTCCGAGCCATTTGGGCGTATCGTAGCCGCATTCGGTACAAACAAAATTCGTTTTGGGATTCTTTGCCATCGGTGTTCCTTAAAATATTATGAAAGGTCTTTGTATTTCCTGATCGTAAGTTCGGCGATGAAGATAAGGAGAAGGAACAAAAAGTACCACAGATTGACTGTCAGTCTCAAAGATGTTTCTCTGCTTACCGTATCAAAATTGCCCGATCTTCTTTTCAGCATAGCTTCGGCTGAATCGGCGGGAAAAGCTTCGCCGTTCCTTGCGCGCGCAAAACTTTTTAAATAAAGAGTGTCGGATCCTGTTCTTGCCGTCTCAAGGTCGTTCTGAAGTATCCTGAATTTTATATCTTTCGTTAATCCGCCGTCTGCTTCCCCGGTTCTGATCCTCGCTGTATAAACTCCAGGTTCTGCTATATAAAATCCTGCGCTCCATTCCCCGTTCTCGAACTTAAGCTGCGATTTTAATGAATTTTCCAGTACCGTTACTTCCGCGGCCGCATCCTGAACCGGCCTGAGATTTTCGTCCAGGATATTACCGGAAAGAACCGTTTTTTCTCCCGAATAATATTCAGGTTTAACCGATGCTATCCTGATCCTCTCCGATTTTCTGTCCACAGCGGTCAGGTCTATTATGTTAAGCATAAGAGATGAAAAATTATCGCTCCTGTCATTGAATAAAAGCTTCCAGAACGATCTGAATGTAGAAATAAGCGTCAGGTCTTTTTCATCCCGGTTCATGAAAAGAACGGCGGGGGAAGATTTGCCCTCGGCGGTTAAAAGCGGTACGGTATTCTTATTCGAAGGAACAAAAGCCTGATCGTACTCAATGCCCGGCAGTCCGTCCATGCTGATACGCATACTGCCTCTCTGCATAAGAAATCCTCCGGCGTCTGGAGCTTTTCCGGAAAAGAAGCCTTCAGTTTTTAAATGCCTGTAATTTTTAAGCCCCGCTCCCGTTATCCTGTCGAGTGCGGCGAGGTCTGTCCTGCCGCCTGTAAAGAAAAGTTTCGATCTGAATTCTTTCGCTATCTTCTCAAAAGAGGAGAATGTCCCTCTGACAGGCATGTTGAAACTGATCAGAGCCGAGTATTTTCCTGTGTCAGTTATTTTGTTCAGTTCTCTGCCGTAAAAAAGCTCAAAACTGTATCCCGAAGATCCGAGCAGTTTTAAAAAGAACGAAAGATCGAGCGACGGTGCGTCGGATACGACTAAAAAGACCGATGAAGATGTAAGAAGCCTCTGGACGGCGGTCTTTTTATTGTTGAAGAGATTCTTTTCCCCTTTGAGCGGAGTTATCGATAATTCAAGTTCCCGGAGGTCGGAATTCATTTCAGGCAGTTCGACTTTGAGCGTGACAAAAGTTCCCGGCGCGGGTATCTTTCCCGTTTTTCTGATCAGAGTCCTGTTGTTTTCCGAGACGGTCAGAGTAAAATCTCCTCCGGCAGGGTATCCTTCATATCCGGCGATAACAGTAATATCCTTTTCCGAGCCCGGAGCGGGATTGTCGTTATAGTCGGTCATCTTTATGAAAATATCGGGGTCCTCCGTTACGGGAGTTCCATGAACGATGTCCGTGCGGAGACCTGTCCTCAAAGAGAAATTATTGGCGTCAGTGAAATTCCCGTCAGTGAAAAGAATGACCGAGACCGCGTTCTCCTTAGAAACCGCTCTTTCGATCAGAGCTTCGACGGAAGAAGAAGATACGGATGAGAAATTATCGGTGTAGTCCAGCATGTCGGGAGAGGAAAGAGTGTCGGATTCCGAACCGAATTTATAGAATATAAAGGACTCATCCTTAGAAAACCGTCTCAAGACCGACCTGAACGAAGAGGTGTCCGTTTCTCCGCCGCGCGGCACTGAAGATGAGTTGTCGAAGAGGAGTATGTGCTTCTGCAGGATGTTTTCGCTGTTTTTGAATATGATCTCCGGATCGAACATAATGAGGACTGCGCCCGAAAGAAAAATGTATTTAAGCCAGAAAAGTGTTTTAAAGCTTTTTCCCGGCAGTTTTTCTTTCTGCAGGTAATATCTTACGGCAAAGTAAACCGCCGCCAGCGATACGGCCAGGATCATAAGCGGGTATTTGAGTTCAAAAGACATATAATTAAGGTCTAGTCTTCGTCAAGGAAATCGAATCCTCTCGATATTTTTTTCTCTTCCGTCTTATCAGTTTTTCCGGCATCAGGGTCCGATCCGAAGTCCAGATCTATTGATCCTGTGTCCTGCGCTTCAACGGTTCTGTCAGGAGCGGGAGTTTTCAGCCCGGCCGGCTTTTTTAGGATCTTTTTGGCTTCAGCCTGTTTTACTTCCGGCTGATCCGGCATTCCGTAGTCGAATTTATCCAGAAGTATCATCATTATCTCCTCGGTGCTTTTGTCTATGTTAACGCCCTTTACAGGAACCTTGAGAAGGGTCGCCACATCATCGTAGAAGGTCGCATAAGTGTCAAAAAGAGGATTTTTCTTTTTTATCATGATAAACGCAAGAAGCACCAGGATGATCAAAGCAAGAAAGGCTATGACTATAAGGGCGAATGTGCTGAACATCTTACCGGAACCTCCGCCGTCCGACGATCCGTCTGCCGACTGCTCACCCATTTCTGCGTAAAGCCCGGCCTGTTCCAGAGAATCCTCAATCATCATCTGCCTGATCTCGTTCTCTGACACGGTCTCAACCTCTCCATCGACCTGTATAGCTTTGAAGTTTTTTGCAGACACAAGAAAATAAAGCTGATTGATCTTTCCCTCAGAAAGTTTTCTGTAGGCCATGACCTCGCCGGAGAAATTCTCTTGGCCGTTAAAAGTTATGTTTATATCATTTATCCCTTTCTCCAGCGTTAGCCTGTCATCTCCGCCGAAAGTAAGAATGTTCTCAGGGTCATCAACGATCAGGTTCGTTACCTTTTTAAGGGAGTTGATCTTAAGGGTGAGCGTTCTGTTTTCAGGCGTAAAATTAAGCTGCGAAAAATCCATAAGAAGAGAGTCGGGTGTCATGATCCTTACTTCAGGTCTGTAGATCGCCGAAACATTGAGCAGTTCTTTTTTCCCGATATTCTTTTTTGTGAATACGAACGATGTCGTCATTGTGCTTCCGTCCTTAAGAGCGGAGTTGTCCAGAGTCCTCGCATCGTAAATAACCTGTATTGTACCCGAATTATCCAGTTTCTTCAGAACGAAAGGTCTGCTTATGCCCGGTTCAAAATCGTAAGTCTCGGCACTTTTAAGCTGAAGAGTTACAGAACCGTATTCGCCTTCTCCAAGGAAATAATTTCTCTTTTTTGAAAAATCGAGCTCTGTCGCGCTCTGAACGATGCCGGCGGCCGTTAGTACGAACACAAAAATTAATCTGAATATTCTCATTTGCTTTCCCCCGCAAATAATTTATTTTTTACATTAGATCTACAGGATCTACATCAATATCTGTTCTGATCGTGGAGGAGAGTTTCAGCCCTTTAAGCGTGTCCGAGACCAGACCGCGGGTCATGATTCCGCTCCTGTCATTAATTATAAGTGATTTTATCAGAATATACAACCGAAATATATTGTTTACTTTGAGCACCATTTTCTCCGCCGGCTTATACACGATGCAGCCTGTTCTTTTTGATGCCAGTGCCTGATATACCGACATCGCTGCGCTTTGAAGTTCCGGAAGTTTATCAGAGCTTAAAGTTATTTTTATCATTCTGGAAAAGGGCGGGTATGAAGTGATCTTTCTCATTTCGAGTTCGGCTTTTAAAAAACCTTTAGTGTCGTGAGCCTTTATATACTCTATTACAGGCGACATGTCGTTGAAGACCTGAAGTATCACCTCACCCTCTATCTTACCTCTGCCGGCTCTTCCGGCTACCTGCTCGGTCAGCTGGAACGCCCGCTCGTCAGACCTGAAATCCGGGAACATGAGTTCGGAGTCCAGATTTACTATGCAGACGACGCTGACATCATGGAAATCGAGTCCTTTGGCGATCATCCTTGTGCCTGTCAGAACAGCTGCTCCCGGTTTGCCGAAGAGGTCGAGTATGTCGCTGTGGGCGTTCTTTTTCCTGGTCGAATCCTGATCCATGCGGTAAACCGGAACGGACGGGAAAAGTCTTTTTAGCTCCTGCTCGACCTGTTCCGTTCCCGCGCCTTTAAAATAAATGTTCTCGTCTCCGCATTTGGGACAGGTCGTCCTGCTCTTCTCAAAATATCCGCAGTAATGGCAGATGAGCTGTTTTCTGTCCAGGTGGTAGGCTAGAGGGACGGAACATTTGGGACACATTACCGGTTCTCTGCAGGTGGGGCATACCAGGGATGTGGAATATCCGCGCCTGTTCTGAAGAACGATTATCTTTCTTGACTTATCAAGTTCGCGCCTGAAAACATCCAGGGTGTATTTTTCGAATATATTACCGGGCTTCTCTTTTTTGACGAGTTTTATCCGCGGAAGTACGGCATCGCTGTATCTCTGATTTATTTCAAGAAGCGTGTATTTTCCAGTTACCGCATTATAATAGGATTCCGCGGAAGGCGTGGCGGAGCCGAGCACAACAGGCGCGCCGTGCATGTAGCCCAGCATCACCGCGGAGTTCCTCGCGCAGTAACGCGGGGACTGATCTGTCTGCTTATAGGACTGGTCGTGCTCCTCGTCCACTACTATAAGCCCGATATTGTCCAGCGGCGCGAACAGTGCGGACCTCGGTCCGACGGCGACTTTGTAAGTCCCGTTCTTCAGTTTCTCCCAGGTCTCGTACCTCTCCAGGTCGCTCTGGCGGCTGTGTATCACCGCTACGGTATCACCGAAGCGGGTCCTGAACTGCCTGACCATTTGCGGAGTGAGGGAAATTTCTGGGACCAGTATCAGGGCAGTTCTGTTCAGGCTGAGAGTCACTGACACCAGCCTGATATACACAGCCGTTTTCCCGCTGCCGGTAATGCCGTGCAGCAGAAAAGCCGAGTGCTTTTGCGACACGATCGCGGAAATGACTTTTTCCGCGCATACCTCCTGCTCGTCATTGAGCTTGAGTTCAGGCGCCGGGGCTATCGCTTCCTTCATCAGCCTGTCAAAATGATCTTTCCTTACCCTGATCTTCTCAATACAGCCTTCGGATA
>JAQVNT010000289.1 GCA_028702975.1 Candidatus Delongbacteria bacterium | reverse complement strand
TTTCAAAGATCGTCGAGTCCGCCACAAAAGTTCGTTTTATTAATTTTTTGAGCTTCCACTTTCCATCCTCATACATCATCTCGTCTGCATCCAGCCTGAAATCGATCCTGCCTTCGTTTATAGCCTGTATCGAAACTCCGCCCGCTATTTTCCTGTTGCCGTCAAAAGTGCTGATGTAAACTATGCTGTTGCCTTCCTGATATACGAATTCGTTGTATCTTCTGTGAATTTTTGAAGATTTTGTAAGGTAATAGTCCTTTGCCTCATAGTGCTTTCTTGAGGCGTACGGAACTACTGATTCGGTGAAGTAAAAGTGCCCGGCGGAAAGAAGTATGCCCATGATCACGAACGGCAGAGATATTCTGAAAAGGCTCATTCCGGAAGACAGCATCGCCACTATCTCGTTGTATTTGGTCAGACTTCCCAGAGTGAAAAGAAGGGACATGAAACTGACGAGCGGAAGTATCTGCGAAATGATCTCGGGAATTTTAAGAGTGTAATAAAGTATATAGCCTATCAGGGGCATGTTCGCGTCAAGGAATTTATTTAGGTGGTCAAAGAGGTCGATAATTATGTAGATAAGGATCATGGTAGCCAGCGAGATGATCAGCGTGACCGTGAATTTCTTTATCATATAGAGGTCTAGTATCTTTATCATTTCGACTTAATCCTTAGTTTGACCAGTATGTAATCCAGCGATGTCCCGATCCATGCAAAGCTGATCTTGACCCCTCTTGAGGCGTATCTGACAAGAACGAGTCCCAGCAGGCCGATCACCACATTTGCGCTCCACATGGCGATGACAGGATCGGCTTTTCCCCTGTCGGCCAGGTCCTCGCCTGAGATCAGGAAGAACCAGTAGATCATAAAGATGAGTATGCTCATTGTGGCTGAAGCGCCGATCCCACCTCGGCCTGACATTAGCCCCAGAGGCGCGCCTATCAGCACCATGACAATGCAGGCGATCGAAAGCGCGTACTTCTTGTGGTATTCCACCTCCACCTGAGCTATGAGCAGCGGAGAGGCCTTCCTCGCCTTCAGCCTTTCGATCTTGGCAGAAAGACTGTCTGCGCTTTTTTCCCTGTCGCCGTAATAGTTTTTGTCCTGGACTTCGAAATCCACGCCCGCTACTTCCTTCGTCAGCTCCATTTTAGTAAATTTCGACCTGAAATATCCTTCGGGCTTCTGAGGGTCAAGGTTCGCGATCTCCCCGTCGGTCAGAGTGATCCTGTACCTCTTTATCGCCTGATCGTAGATGAGCTTTCCCTTATCGGCAGTTATTGTGTTCCTTTCCTTTCCGGTCTTTGAACTTTCAATCAGTATCACCTTGTGAAGTTCGCTGTTCACATGGTCAACAGATTCAGCTTTTATCACATACCCCGGAATGTCGGTTATGAATATCCCCGGCTCGATCACAGCAAGAGGTTTTTTTCTTGAAATCGACTGCTTGATTGTCTTGCTTTTGTGGTTCATTTCCGGAAGTATATTGTTGTGGAAAAATATCATTCCCCAGCTTAATAATATCGAGGCGATAAGTGACGGAGCCATGGCCTGATAGACCGATATGCCGCTCGACTGCATGACCGACCATTCGTTGTCCTGCGAGAGCCTTCCGTAAGCCATCAGCGAGGCCACAAGCACTGACATCGGTACGGCCAGCGCGAGTATCCAGCCCATGCTCAGATAGAAGAACTCGATTATCACGAGCAGGTCAAGGTCTTTGCCTACGATAGTGGTCATCATCTTCATGACGATATTCAATATAAAAAGGGAAAGTATCATGCCCAGTGACATGAAGAACGGGAAAATGTGCTCGCGGAATATGTAAAGATACAGTATTCTCAATTATTTACCGCCTCGAGCATCAGTTCGACAGCTTTTTTTATCTCGGGATCATCTCCGTTTATAAGCTGATTGAAAGTAGGTTCCACATATATATCGGGCTCGACTCCGTTACCCTCCATGTTCGTACCGTCCTTCTTGTACCAGCCGACCCTCGGAAGCCTCATTGACGAACCGTCAATAAGCGTGTATTGCCCCGTGCCAATAACTCCGCCGGTTGTAGGCGTGCCGATTATTTTTCCCAGCCCCATCTCCCTGTAAATCGCGGGGAATATCTCGGCGTCTGAGAACGAACTCGGATTTATCAGCACTACTGACGGCTTATCCCAGATATCGAACGGAGCTTTCAGCTTTTGCGCCCTGTTCCATCTGTAAGCGGAATAGGCGTACTGCTTTTTTGTAAGTATCTCTATAAGATCATCGTGAGTATATCCGCCCCCGTTGTACCTTACATCGATTATGACAGCTTCCTTACCGAACGTCTCCGAAAAAAGATCCTCTTTGAACTTCTGCAGCGGTCCCTCCGACATGCCCTGGATGTGGACATAGCCGATCCTGCCTGCGCTGAGGCTGTCGACCATTTCATGCCTTTCACTGACCCATGTTCTGTATTTCATCTGGTAATCGCTCTCAAGTCCTTTTATGGTAATGTTTAACATCTTTCCGTCTTTTTTCAAAATATCGAGCCTGATCTTTTCCCCGGTCTTGTTGATAAAAAGCGTATGGATATCCGTCAGCGGAGTGATCTCGATACCGTCAACCGAAGTTATAATATCCCCCGCCTCAATGTTGTGGACTGTCTTCAGCGCTGAGCCTTCAAGTACCCTCTTGATCTTTAAGCCTTTCAGCAGCCTTTCTCTCAGGTCGAATTCCGCTCCGATAAAGGCATATTTCAAAGCAGCGGGACCGGGTTCTTTTACCGGATAATAACCGGTATGCGAAGAATTGAGATCGCCGACCATTTCAT
>JAQVNT010000033.1 GCA_028702975.1 Candidatus Delongbacteria bacterium | reverse complement strand
TGCCGCACCTGCGCGATGCTTATAATAAACAGCGGTATAAAAAGGGTCGTCGTCGAGAGGAAATATCAGAGAGGTCAGGAGTCTGAAGATATGTTCAGGCAGGCAGGCGTTGAACTCGTGATAATAAACAACGAAGTCCAGAAATATTAGATAAAGGACACTGATTGATACCCAAAGATCAGATAGAAAAACTTCAGAACTCGGTCAATATCGTTGATGTGATCGGGGAGAGGATAGACATAAGAAGGGCAGGATCGAATTATAAAGCCCGGTGTCCTTTCCATGACGAAAAGACTCCCTCTTTCATGATCTCGGATTCAAAACAGATATTCAAATGCTTCGGTTGCGGAGCTTCAGGAGATTCGATAAAGTTCGTAATGATGTATGACAATCTGTCCTACCCTGACGCCATCAGGTCTCTGGCTTCCAAATACGGCATAGAGATAAAAGAGGAGTATGACGGGACTGTACGGGACAGAACAGAAGACGACAAAAAAGAAGTATTAAGGATATTGAACGGTCTTGCGTGCGATCTTTTTCATGAGCACCTGATCACCGAAATGACAAAACAGAATTCTCATGTTAAAAAATATGTAGAGTCCAGAAAGATAGATAATGAACTTCTTACGAAATTCAGGCTGGGTTATGCACCTGATGACTGGCATGCTTTAAGGAATGACTTGAGATTCAGTCAGTATCAGGACGAGACACTCGTTGAGGCAGGGCTGAGGAAACAGAACGAGAAGGGAAACATTTACGATCAGTTCAGGAACAGGCTTATGTTCCCCATCTTTGACCAGCTCGGTAATGTTCTGGCTTTCAGCGGAAGAACTTTTGACGATCAATCGCAGCCTAAATACCTGAACTCTCCGGAAACAGTCCTTTACAGAAAAAATCAGGTGCTTTACGGTCTGTATCAGGCCATGGACAGCATTAGGAAAAAGAGGGAGATAATCCTTGTCGAAGGCAATGTCGATCTTATATCCATGCATAAATTCGGATATACGAACGCGGCGGCTATCTGCGGTACTGCTTTTACAGAGAATCACGCGCTTCTTGTTAAAAGAAATGCCGAAAGGGTATTTATTATGCTCGACGGAGACACGGCGGGAATGAAATCGGCATTGAGGACATCCGAGATAATTCTTGAGACAGGCATGGTTCCTGAAATTGTTCTTTTGCCTGACGGGAGCGATCCTGACAGTTTCCTATATGCTGAAGGTAAAGAGAGTCTTGATAAGCTTTTGGATAAACCGCTGAACATAATCGATCTCAGCATAGCTTTTAACGGTCTGAGGACCGATACTGCCAACTCAAAAATTACAGCGGTGAGAACTGTGGCCGAATCATTTAAGCATATAAAAGACCCGCTGACACTGGATATGTACACCAACGAAGCTTCATTGAAACTTCAAACAGATAAGGCTTCTTTCGAAAAAGAAATTAAAAGAAATCCAAAAAGTCAGGATATAAAGCATACTGAAATAAAAACCATTTCAGGCACTTACACCCCAAGGAATGACGATGCTGTTGAGTTTACGCTGATATATCTGATGATTTCAGACAATAATGCTCTCAAACTTATTCTCAGCAAATTAACAGAAAAAGATATTCACAATCCGGAAGCGTCTTCGTTGTTTTTAAAGATTTACGAACTTTTTGAAGAAGGCGAGCCCGTAAAATTAAATAATATTTTGATTGACTTTGATGATAAATTCAAGGATTTTATGATAAGTTTCGTCTTGAGCCAGGAAACAGCTTATTCGGGTTATGACGGAAGATCCGGAAACGGCAAACCGGAAGAAAAAATAATGGCAGCCTGTAACGACAGCATAAGAATTATAATGTTAAGAAAATTGTCATGCAGTATTAAGGGTTTGAATGAGGAGCTGAAATATACTGATGATCCCGAAAGACAGAATGAAATTCTTCAAAAGGTATCTTCTCTGAAGAAAGAACAGATAGAATTATCAAACAATAAAAACGGACTGTGAAATGGAAGAGAAAGAAAAATTTGTTAAGGAACTTCCCGTAATAAAGAACCTGAAGCCTGAAGAAATCAGCAAGATCTATGATAAGATCATTATCGAAAAAATCGGAAAGAATAAGTTCGTTTTCGAGGAAGGTAATTACTGCTCCTACATATACTTTGTGTGTGCAGGAAGGGTAAAAATGCTTGCTCATTCGTCGGCGGGAAAGGATTTTATTCTCAGAATAGTTTCGTCGAACGATATAATATCTGACAACAACCTTTTATTTGAAAGAAGGTCTGAGTGTTCATACAGTGCAAAGGCTCTTGAAAACTCTATCGTCGCAAAGATCAATGTATCTGATTTTTCAGAACTTCTTAATCGTAAACCAGAGTTGTATAAAGCCTATGCGGAAGTGATAGACTCACATTTGACGGAAGCTTATATCGGCTTAAAGAACATGGCATTTGAAAAAGTGGAAAGAAGGATCGCAAGACATCTGATCCAGTTTGCCAAGAATACCGGAGAAAAGACCGACAGCGGCGTAAAACTGGGCATAAAACTTTCAAGACAGGAAATAGCAAACCTTACAGGAACAACTATTGAAACAGCCATCAGGGTAATGAGCAAGTTCAAGAAAGCAAAGGTCATCACCGAAAAAGAGGGGTTCATACATATACTGGAAAGACATAAGCTTGTAAACATAGCGGAAGAATTTTAAATTAACGGAAATTAATTTATGGAAAAACAGTTGAAGCAGACCTTGAGCAGAGTTGCAGGTCTTTATGAAAAGGACAGAAAGTATTTTGCATTTTACTCGGATATTCTTTATCAGACGGGTGATAAGGCGAGGGCAAAGAAGGTATTGAAAGATAACATAAATTCGTATCCCGATTATACAACCGGAGAGCTTGTGCTTGGGGAGATACTATTTAATGAGAGTAAGCTCGATCAGGCGGAAATGCTTTTCAAGGGTGCGGTAAAAAAAGATCCGGCATGCGTGAAAGCTTACAAATTTCTCTCGGAGATAGAAGATAAAAGAGGAAATTCTCACGACAGGATGGAAGCGCTCAAATCAGTGGCAGTGCTTGATCCTCTTGACCCGGACGCTAAGAATATCATTATGATGAGCGGCAGCGAGTTTTCATTTGCAGGCGGGGGATCTTCAGCTGATGAAGAGGTAGTGAAAGAAGAGGTAGTGCAGGATCAGATAAATGAAGACTATTTTGTTCCGCCTCAGGTCTCCGATCAGGAAAACGAGAAATCCGACGAAGATGTTCTTCATAAGCTGGATTCATCAGCGGACATAGAGATACCGGAATTCGGATTTGAAGAAAAAGATGATGTCATCAAAAAGCATAATATTTCAAAAGAAGTCCTTGACATGGAAAAGAGTTTTTCTGAAGACATAATCGAGAGTTTGGACGGACTCACTCAAAGCTTCATTGAAGAAAGAGATTCCTTCACGGCTTTCGTTGATGAAAGAAAAGAACTTTTTGAAGAAAAACTACCCGAAGAAACCGTTACGGATGACAAAACGGTCGAAATCGCAGTAGATAAAGAGGATGAATCTGCAAAGGATGCAGATAAAACTGCCGAATTCAGAAAAAACGATCTTAATCTGGAGTACAAAGACACCGATCCGAAGATCGAAACTCTTTTAAGCGACCTTGTTCTTGCGCCTGAATCATACAAAGAGAAAATGGAAAATCTGTCAAAAGTTGTTGACGAAGATCCTGAAAATTATGACAATCTTGTCGATTTTGCCCATGCCCGCTATAAATTTGCGGCATCTACCGTAAAAAGGGAGATCCAGTATTATTCCAAAAAAGTGAACGAAGAGCCTAGAAATACCAAATATATTCAGAATTTAAAATCTTACAGAGACGAAATACTCAAACTTGATTCTGACCTTAAAGAAGAACTAAATGTGCTGAAAAATGAATATTACTAGGAAAATCGAATATCTGATACTCATCCATTTCTGCCTGGGACTGTCGGGGTTAAACGGCGTTGAAAGAGCTGAGATGAATGCCGATTTTACTCCGGCAGAATACAAAAGGGACAGTAATCCCGTTTATTCGCTTCCTGAAGTCGATCCGAAAGCAGATATACCTGAACTATTTAACAGGAATTACGCTTTCAGCGAACAGGTAAAGGCCGACAGCACAATGCAGGAAATAAACGGTTTCAGGATACAGATATTCAGAACAGAAGACCTCGAAGAGGCTAAAAGAAGAGAGTCTATCTACATAACTTCATACGGAGAAGAGAATGTGACTCTTATCTTTGAAACTCCTTTCTACAAGATACGAGTCGGCAGATTCAGGGACAAGGAGGAAGCGGAGGAGTTTCAGCAGACACTTAAATGGAGAGGTATTAGCGGCACGATCATAGTTCCCGACCGGGTCAAAGTGCTTATGCCTGTAAAATGAATAAATCATGCGGTCTATAATATGTTGATATCGTTTGAAGGTCTTGACGGTTGCGGAAAATCGACTCAGATCGACCTTACATCAAAAATCCTTGAAAGCTCAGGTAAAATGGTGAAGGTCTTAAGAGAACCCGGCGGCAACAGGATCTGCGAAAAGATAAGGGAAGTACTTCTAGACAGAAAGAATTCTTCGATGTCTGATGAAACAGAGATGCTTCTTTATATTGCAAGCCGCGCTCAACTCGTGCGCGAAGACATCGCAAGTCTGCTCGATCGGGGATTTCTTGTAATTCTTGACAGGTATATGGATTCAACGACGGCGTATCAGGGTTACGGCAGGGGAGTTGACCTTGAAACGATATCTGTGCTTAACAGATTGGCTACATGCGGCGGTAAATATGTTCCCGATCTTACTTTTTTTCTCGATATCGAAACAGAAAGATCATTGTCAAGAGTTACATCAAGGGGTGAGGAAATAAACAGAATGGAGTCGGAAAGTATTGAATTTTTCGATCGTATCAGGAAAGGATTTTTAGAGATCTCAAGAAAAGACCAGGAAAGAGTTAAAGTTATAAATGCATCAGGTTCAGTTGAAGAAGTCTTCGGCAGAATATCAGAGGTGCTAAAGCAAAGAGAGTTATTATGAAAAACAGCCTGTTAGTCTTATTTATTTTTTTTACTTCAGTTTTCTCGATAGACAAAGATCAGGATTATTACAAAGAACTTTCGGATAATATAAGACTATATTTCGATATAATGCTTGCGCTGAACGAGAATTATGTGGATACTGCGAACATTGAAGAGCTTATGAGCGAAGGTATAAGAGCTATGCTTTCAAAGACTGACCCTTACACAGTACTGCTTAAAGACAACGAGATCGATCATTATAACGAGCTGTCGTCAGGCAAATACGGCGGTATCGGCATATATCTCGGCACAAGCGGTCAGGATAAAAGGCTTACGGTGATCTCTCCGATGGACGACACTCCGGCTTCAAAAGTAGGTTTGAGGGCAGGCGATCAGATAATGTTCATCGACGAAAACGATACTTACGGAATGTCTGTAAGAGATGCGTCAAAACATCTGAAGGGGGAACCCGGAACGCGGCTAAAGCTCAGAATAAAAAGAGCAGGCAGCGATAAACTGATGGAATTCAACCTTACAAGAGCAAGTATTCAGGTTGCGAACATACCTTACTCAGAAATGATCGACGGCGAAACAGGCTACATCAAGATCACAGAATTCTCAGGCACACTCTATTATGACTTTATTCAGGAATTCGAGAAACTGGTATCAAGCGGCGCGCGATCACTCATAATCGATCTGAGATATAATCCCGGCGGACTGCTCGAATCTGCTGTCAAACTTTCGGGAGCATTTCTCCCCAAAGGCAAGCTGGTTGTTTCGACGAAAAGCAGAAGTGCCGAAAGCGAGATCAGGTATGACACATACATCGATCCGGCAGACACCGAGATGCCTGTCGTCGTAATGATAAACGGTTCCAGCGCTTCCGCATCCGAAATATTTGCAGGCGCGCTTCAGGATCACGACAGAGCTGTGATCGTAGGGGAGGGATCGTTCGGCAAGGGTCTGGTCCAGCAGCTTTTTGATGTAGGGTATTATGAGAAAAGAAATCTGAAGATGACGATCAGGAAATATTTTACTCCGACAGGCAGGCTTATACAGAAAGACGATATTTTCGGAGACAGGATCAAGTCCGGAACCGATACGGTTTTCTTCAAATCGCTTGTTAACGGAAGAGCGCTTCCTTCAGGAGTCGGAATTATTCCTGACATTATAGTTGAACCCGCCAAGAACTCCGGTTATATTTCATATTTAAGAATGAATAATTATTTCAGTGATTTTGTCTATAATGTTTACAGTAAGGATAAAGATTTTGAATATAAAGATCAGATAACAGATGAGATACTGAACGATTTCAGAAAATTCCTTGAAGATAATAATGCAAGGTATGCAGATCCGGGAGAAATGCTTCTTGATTCTCTCTATAAAATATCTGAAGAAAACAATTATGACGATGAATTCGTTGCTAAGATAGAGGATCTTAAGGGTCATATGAAAGAAATGAGCTCGAATTATTTTAAAGGTGATGTCGAAGCCGTAAAACAGAACCTGCTAATAGAATTCGGCGTCTTCACCAGAGGCAACAGGGAAAAATACAGGATACTGAATACAAATGACCCTCAGCTCCAGAAGGCTGTCTCTATCCTGAAAGATATTGAATTTTACAGATATGTTCTGGGATATTAATATCATGAAAGAAGAAGTAAAAAAATATCTTCTCAAAATTTCGAGACTGGCGATACTGTCAAAATTCGATCCTGGATCAAAAACCTTTTCTTTTGAAAATATTCCCGACGAAGTGAAAATTAATGGAGCTTGTTTTGTTACGCTGACCATAAACGGGGAGCTTAGGGGCTGCATCGGATCGATGGAAGCCTACAGGCCTCTTTATGAAGATGTGATCGCACATTCCGGGGACGCGGCATTCAGGGATCCCAGGTTCCCGCCTCTGTCAGCCGGCGAGGTTCCATCGGTAAAGATCGAGATCTCTGTACTCACACCCAGGCAGGAAGTCAGTTATTCCGGGTTTTCGGACCTAAAGAACAAGATCATTCCTCACAGGCACGGAGTTTATCTAAGTCATTCCTACTATTCATCAACTTTCCTTCCGCAGGTATGGGAGCAGCTGAGTTCTCACGAAGAGTTTTTCTCGCATCTCTGTCATAAAGCGGGGTTGGATCCGGATTTTATTTTAGATCATCATCCAAAAATAGAAATATATACAGTAGAAAATTTCAAAGAGGAATAAAAAAGACGACATTACCGTCGCCTTTTAAAGTTCGTCCCGTTTTTGAGGGGATATTTCTATTTATACTGGTCGATCGCAGATTGTATCTTGGCTTTCGGGATCAGCCCGATAATTGACGACATGACCTTTCCCTGCTTGAAAAACAGTGTGGACGGTACCGAAAGTATTCCGTACTGGGCCGCCAGCGCTCCGTCAGAGTCGATATCGACATAAGTGACTTTTATATCACTGTTTTCTGCAGCGATCTCATCGATTATCGGGTCAAGTTTTTTACACGGTCCGCACCATTCAGCTCCGAATTTAACGATGGTAAGTTTTTCCTGACTGAGTACTTCCTGTTCGAATGTTGACTGAGTTACTTTTAATGCGTTGCTCATGAGCTTCTCCTGACTTATTTATTTTCTGATACGATCTTCTTCATTTTATTTAACATTATTTCCGGTTTGACCAGACCCTGAACTTTTTCCACGACAGTTCCGTTCTCATCTATGAACAGGATCAGCGGAATATTGTTTGCGCCATATTCAAGAAACTGAGCGATATACTTTTTTGAAAATTCGCTGTTCTTGTCTGTAAAATCAAGTTTGAAAGGTACGAAATTCTTTGATGCGAATTCTACAATGTCCGGATCTTTCCATGTGGTTTTATCCATTTCTTTACAGTTCATGCACCATTCAGCCCAGAGATCCACCATTACAAGTTTGTCTGTTCCGGCTATGGAAGAAACGGCATTTTCGACGATATTCATTTCAGTATCTGTCTTGTCGAAAATAATTCCGGGTGTGCCTGATGCGCTGTTTAAAGAGACCGGATTTCCGAAAGGAAGGTCGATATAGTATGAAATAGTTTTTAGGGAAAACACCAGACCTGTTATGAAGATAAAGATACCTACGGTTTTGGCCAGGTATGAAACGAATCCGGCATTTTCTTTGATTTTATCTAAAGCCCCCATATAGACCGACAACATGATAGTAAGAAGTGCTGTGAGGAAATATAAGATATTGTCAGGAAGGACAATGCTGAGGAAGTAAAGCGCGGCGCCGATCATCACAACACCGAAGAATTTTTTGATCTTCATCATCCATGCGCCGGCGTGAGGCAGAGCGTTGATGGCTCCGGAGAATGTTCCGATTATGATGAACAGAAGACCGAGTCCGAATGCGAACGCAATGAAAAGAAGCCAGCCGTAGAGCACATCACCTGCGGTAGCGACATGAATAAGAAGTACCGCAAGGACAGGTCCTACGCAGGGTGCGGCAACAACTCCGCTGACCATTCCGATTATCATAGCTCCGATTATACCGCTGCTTTCTTTGCCTTTCTGCATAAGCTGAGTCTGTTTCTCCGAAGAAATAAGATTCATATCCCACAATCCGAACATGCTGAGAGCCAGAACTGTAAATATCATTGCGATTACGACCCTTACCACAGGATTTGCGGCAATATCTCCGACTCCGAAAATACCGCCGAGGAATGAAGCAAGAAGTCCAACTATTGAATAGGTAATCGCCAGACCGACCACAAAGAAAAGCGAAAGAAAGAAACCTGCAGATTTCTTTTTGCCTGATTTTGCGCCCATATAGGAAATTACTACCGGAATGATAGGATAAACACAAGGTGTCATGCTGTCAAGGATACCTCCAAGGAACGCAATGACAAAAACAAGAAGCGTCCATGTTTGTGTGCCTTCAAGGATGGCCGCCAGTCTTTCCTCGATAGTCATTGATTCGCTTTCGCCTGAGAAAACTCCGAAGACATCTTTAATCGATTTATCTTCAGTTATCGAAGCTTTTTCAAATCTTTTCGGATCGATGTTTTTAAAATCTATTATGTGGTTTTTCTCAACCGGCATATAACAGGTTTCGTCGCCCTTTTCTGAACATATCTGGTAGCCTATGTTTACGGATTTTTCAGTATTCGCTGTAAAAGTACCTTCGAAGATGAAATCGATTGTGCCTTTGTAAACCGGCTCGCCTTTATAAACTGATCTTCCTGAAAGATTATTGCCCTGTGTTTTGATTTCGGGAAAGTCAGTTGTGTCAAAATAGAACAGATCATTATCGCTTATGTGAAAACCCTCAGGCAGGTCAATTGAAATGATCATGCTGAAATCTTCACCGGCTTCCATGTCCATTTTTTCGAAATAATTGAAGATAGAAACATCTTTTTCAGGGTCGAACTCCTGTTCTGAGAATGCGAATGTTGTCAACAGTGCCAGTAATAAAGCTATCTTTTTCATAATTTTTACTCCGGATTTATTTACTACCGGATAAATATATAGTTAAAACGCTATGTAGTCAAGTCCTAATTAACAAAAATTACTTCCGGTTGTCTTGCCGGATGCTATTTTTGAATTATCCATGCGCCTTCAAATCCGCTGCCGTTAAGTTTTTCTTTTACGGCTTGTGCGTCAGAGTTGGAATTATACCCGCCTACGATAACCTTATATAAATTGTTATCATAATAGACGGAAGAATTCAGATATCCTCCCGGAATCAGCTTATTACTGATAAAGTCATCCGCAGAACTCTGGCTGCTGAACGCTCCGACCTGAATGAAATACTCTCCGGAATCGGCTGAAGTGTCATAAAGGATATAAGAGTTCTGGATAAAAGCATCTGCATATGTCGGATCCTGCCTGACCTCGTCTCTCTTTTTTTCTGCATCGATCCTGGCCAGATAATCCCCGAATTGAACTTTGTAGAGGTTATCCTGAGCACGGACTATATATATCCTTTCTCTTATAGTTCTGGAAGCAATCTCTTTTAGTTTTTCCGCTTTTTCTTTGTCCTGAAAAGCTCCGATCTGCACTCTGTAACCTATGATCTGTTCAAAGCTGGTTGCAACTGGGGCTGGGGACTCTATGCCGGCATCCGATTCGACATTGGAGGTTTCCTCGGCCGGAACGAACGGTTCCTGAACGGTCTCGGATTTTTTGAAAACTTTTTTAGGCACAGAATATACTTTCTCAAAACCTGAGCTGATCAGTTTATCTTTTAGAATATTTGCTTCCTCCTTGTTCTGGCAGTCGCCGGCGTATATCATGTATTTATCGACAATGAATTCTATATATACGGGTTCCTGTACTGCTTCCGCTACCTGCTTTTCAATTAATAGGGCTTCCGGCTCAGTATCGGCATTTGCGATTTTTATCCTGTAACCGTCTATCATATCTCTTTTTGCCAGATCTTCTTCGATAACGATCTTGTTTGACGGATCGTTCGGTCCGTAGGCGGATTTGTTTACTCCCGCCGATGGAGCGCATGATGTTATGAAAGATGTTACAATAATAGCGATCACTGTTAAAATGATACTGCGCATACAACCTCCGTTTTATTCTGTTATTTAACGGCTGTGCCCGTTTTGATATGAATATAAGAAAATATTAGGATAAATCAATATAAAAAGAAAATAAAAATAAAACGGAATTTTGTTGATAATTCTTATCAGAATCCTTATAATCTATAAGAATTTTACAGGGAGTGCTGCATATATGGCGGGTTTAAGACTTATTTCAGTAATAATTTTAATGACGATTATTTTTCCGGTGTTCCCTCAGAAGAATAAGTCCATGTCGGGATTCTCCGGATTCGATAAGGGTTACATTAAACTTTCCTATAATTACTTTCCTTCGTTTTCAGAAGTGATAAATGATGATGTCGAAGCGTTCGGACTGGAAAAATTCGATAAGACAATATTTTTGTGGGGTGGTGAACTCTGCGCGAATATGAATTCAGCATTCGGACTGGGTATTCAGTATTATACAGGATCGGACATTTCAGACAGAATAGTTACTTTGACTCTTCAGGATATGACTGAGATCAAGCTGGACAGATCGGTCACTTACGGGATCTCCTTCATCGGGCTGGCGGTAAATTACAGAAAATCGATGAGGGGTGTTTTTGATTTTTTCGGAACAGTCAGTGCAGGTTATGGTTCAGTGAAGATCATGATCAGTCAGGATTTCGGAGATCAGTACTATGAAGATCTATGGAGTTCGTTCGATCCCGACAGTGGTATTAATGACTACAACAGATCAACGATCTATGATCCTTCCCTGTATATATTCAGAGCCGAG
>JAQVNT010000288.1 GCA_028702975.1 Candidatus Delongbacteria bacterium | reverse complement strand
CCTGGGTCTTCTGTTCACGCAGATAGCGGTCGTTATTGGCCAGACTTTACTGATACTGCCCGTCGTTATATCTCTTACGGTGTCAACCATCAGGTCTCTCGATAAAAGCGTCAGAGAGACGGCTTCGTCTCTGGGCGCCGACAAAAAACAGCAGCTTCTGATCTTTTTCTCCGAAGCCCGCTTTGGTGTTGCTGCCTGCCTCATCACCGCATTCTCGAGGGTTTTCGCGGAAGTAGGCGTCTCGATGATGCTGGGAGGAAACCTGAGGAACTATACGAGGACGATAACGACCGCCATCGCGCTTGAGACGAGCAAGGGCGAGTTCGGCCTGAGCATCGCGCTCGGTATTGTGCTTCTCGCCGTCGCTTTCGCCATAAATTTCACCTTCCTCAAGTTTACTAAACTTTACAGGACGGCCGAATGATGTTCGTACTGGACAACACAAGGATCTCTTACGGGAACTTTACGCTTGACCCCGGCCGGCTGGAACTGGAGAAAGGCCGCATTTACTGCCTGACCGGACCGAACGGTTCTGGTAAATCCACTCTGCTCAAGATCATCGGCCTCCAGCTTAAACCGTCAACCGGCTCCGTTGAGTTCGACGGCGAAAAGGTTAACCGGGCGGACGCGGAAAAGCTTCTTAAACAGCGCCGGAAGATCAGCTTCATGCTTCAGGACAGCAGGCTCTTTCAGCGCTCCGTCTTCGACAACGCGGCTTATGCGCTCAAGATCAGAGGCGTTTTGCCTGCCGAAGTCACAAAACGGGTAAATGAAATGCTTGAGCGGCTGGAGATAGCGCATCTGTCAAAACGAAGCCTGCAGGGCCTTTCCGGAGGCGAATCCCAGCGCGTCCGCCTTGCCCGGAATCTGGTTCTGGACACACCCGTTTACATTCTTGACGAACCTTCCGCCGGCCTCGACACACGCGGCAGAGAACTCCTAGCGGACATCCTCACTTCGTACAACAGGGAAAAAGGCTCAACGATCATTTTCTGCTCGCACCACAAAGAGGAAGCATACCGCATGGCGCCCGAACTGATCGCAGTCAACGACGGCAAGGTCTCAAGCATCCCGCGCGAAAATGTCCTTTCAGGCTTGGCCGAAAAAGCCGGAGACAGGCTCTACCGTTTCTTCAACGAAAAGATAGATCATCTCTATTTTTCATACGATCACGAACCAAAAAACAAAGTCAGCCTGGCCATCGATCCCGACGAGATCATCCTGTCCTTATCAGAAGTTCACACATCTGCCCGTAACGGCCTTCCCGGAAAAGTTCAGTCGATAACAGAAACTACATCTTCAGTCCAGCTTACAGTTTCAGCCGGAGAAGATTTCACCGTCCTAATCACAAAGAACTCCCTTGAAGAAATGAAACTCACCAAGGGAAGCCCCGTCTATCTTCTCTTCAAAGCCACAGCCGTAAAAGTCATCAATTAATTGTGGCAATTCACTTCAAACTTTCTTACTTTCCCTCTTGTATAAGGAAGGAAAATGAAACTAAAGAGCCTTATAAATATCTCTGAAACTTACTTCAGGCACAAAAACAGCTTCAGGCTGCAGGTCTTCACCGTCTTCTCCCTGATGTTCTTCCTGCTTTTCTTCATCATATCCTTCTCATCGACATTCCATTCGACAATAAAGAAAATATTCAGCTCGGACAGCAACACTTTTATTACGATCGCGCCCAAAGAGACCGACATCGGGGTTTTCAAGTTCAACACACCCTCGTTTTTCGGGAAGGGAGAGCTCGGTGACAAAGACCTCGGATTTTTCAATTCGCTTGAAGGAGTGACCGAAGCGAGCCCGACATACAGCCTTGACGCGCCTGCACACATGAGCGGACAGCTCTTCGACTTCGGCTACGGGACCGATCTTTCGATATTCGGGGAGGACAGGCCGTTCAAAGGTCTCTGGTACAGCAAGAAAAACACCGATAACATACGCTCAATTGCCTCGTCCAAACTGCTCGACATTTACAATTCGAGCTTTGCACCTGCGAACGACCTGCCTAAAATGACGGAAAAGATACTTGTAGGCAGAAGGTTCGATCTCAAGATCGGCGAAAGCACGATAAGTTCCGGCACAGGCAAGTCGCACAAGATGAAGGTAACGGTGATAGGCACTGACAAAGATGTTCCCTTCCTCGGGCTTACGATACCCGAGATCACCTTAAGGCAGGTCGCGGAAAAAATAGGCGCTCAGGTCACTCTGGCTAATATAAAGGTCTATTTTAAAACATCGGCCGACATGATCAAAGGTTCGGACATTATTGAAAAAAAGGGTTACCGCATACTTGAGAACGAGAACGACATTTTCAGAACTATCAACAGATATATATCAAGGCTCGATTATTTTCTGTTCCTGCCGGTCGCGTTCATACTTCTCGTGATAGTGCTTTTCGTCCAGAATCAGATCAGGTATATGCTGCTCTATTTAAGACGCGAGATCGGAATTCAGATGGCAATCGGCGTTTATGAAAACGATATAATTATAATCTGGCTTTTTCAGTATGTGAAATACATTTTTTACGGTCTTATCACCGGCGCGGGAACAGCTTTTGTGATGATCAGAATATTCATGATGGCGAATGAGAATACGGTAATTTCGAGAATGGTCCGGACCGAGTTCAGCTTTACGACTTTCAGCCTGACATCTGCTTTTCTGATCACAGGAGGTATTTTCTACATTTATTTTAAGATAAGAAATTTTTTGAAGACGGGAAGCATTATTTCCCTCATGAGCTCCGATTAGTAGTTCCTCTTTCTCTCGAACAGTACCAGCGCGGCGGCTACGGATGCGTTCAGTGATTCGAC
>JAQVNT010000287.1 GCA_028702975.1 Candidatus Delongbacteria bacterium | reverse complement strand
CGCATATCTCGCCCGACGGAAGCGGCACAGGCACGGCGCCGATGGATTCCAGGTCGGCGGCGGCTTTTTCGGCAAAACCGGGAGTGATCCTGATCCCCGTTACATCGTCTTTCAACGCCATAGCTACCATTATTGGTGAAATGCAGATAGCGCCTATATACTTATTCATCTCGTAAAATGACTGTATGACCTCTTTGACGGGATCCGCGACTTTGCCGTTAATGCCGTCCGCCGCGTAAGTGAAAAGGTTCTTGGCAATGCCGAACCCGCCCGGGATGATCAGCGCGTCGAAATCGTTCGGGTCGAGCAGCGAAATATCTCTGATCTTTCCCCTCGCTATCCTCGCCGCCTCGACCAGCAGGTTCCTTTTTCCGTTCGCAGGCTCTTTTTTAAAATGGTCAACAACATCTTTCTGCTCTGCGTCAACGGAAAAACAGTCGTACTCGATATTATATTTCGAAAGAGCGATGAGTGCCGAGACCGATTCCTGGATCTCGGAACCGTCCGCGTGGCCGCATCCCGCAAGAATAACCGCTGCTGTTTTCATAATTATCCCCTGTTTTTATTCGTCGAACAATTCAAATTCCATAGAACTTTTTACAAGAAGGACCGGCGGCAGCTCGGTATAACCTGCAAGCCCCTTTTCAATAAAATTCTTATCGAATTTGAACTCTTTCTTATCGTCATTCATCACGAACTGGCCCGGAAGACCTATTATGACCATACCCGCATCCGCAGAGACAGTTTTGATCGTATCTGTGAAAAGTTCTTTTGAGAAAGGTAGTATCAGCACTTCACCAAAAAGCCTGGCTTTCTTTAAAAGCTCTTCCATCTCGAGCCTGGCCTCATTTTCATTCTCTTCAGGCCCGATCTTCCTGATTATTCTAAGGTTCACTTCTTTTCCGGTCTTCAGTTTCAGCGCCGCGTTGATTATGTAGGAGATCAGCACCATCAGATTACCGTTCTTCTCGCCTCTCCACCATATATCTATCGAATGAATATCCTCTTCATAAAACCTTCCCCTGCTGTGGAGAAGCAGAATGTTCTTTTTAAGCGAGAGTATCCTGTTGAATATCTTGACATTATCGACATTCGGATTGTAGTCGAACATTATTGTATTTGAAGTAAGTCCGCCCAAATAGCTTATCTGCAGGATGCTCAAAAGAGCGAGGGTGGGATCCTTTACTTCAACATCTTTGAACGGAAGGTCGGTCTCCTCATCGATGATATTAAGTCCGCTTTCGTCTTCAGAATACCTTTTCAGAACATTCATATTCACGAGGCTTTTGTAGCTGAGCAGGATATCCGACAGGAACTTTATATTGGCGGCCCCGTCAGGTCTTTCAGAAAAACCTATTGAAGTCACGATCGGTCTCCAGTTCTTGGTGCCCTGAACGATCTTGTTCAGCGTCTTAAGCCCTTTCGTGATGAAAATGAAGATCACTCCCCACCAGACGCCTTCCAGCCTTCCGCCGGTTTTATACTTCAGTATCAGCCTGAATATCATGAACTGGGTGAACAGGACGATCAGACCGACCCACCAGCTGAAAAGAGTTATTATTATCATCGAAATTAAGAAACCGTACAGAGATATAGACCAGTGACCTCTCGATGTGGGTCTGAACGACGGATTTCCGCTGATCCTTTCAAGAAACGCGGCTCCGTTGAGCATTCCGTAAACGACAAGGAAACAGATACCGACTATCATGGCGGCCATGCTGATGTCGCCCATCCATATCACTCCGAAGCCGAGAATGAAAGATAAAAGGATAGCGAATCTGGGTTCATTCCCGTCTTTCTTAAAATCTCTGGCGAAGATATCCATGATCCTCGGGAGTACTTTGTCTCTCGTCAGGCTTTGGAGTGTCCTGGGCGCAGTCATGAAAACGCTTAAGGCCGATGAGCCTGTGGCGAAAAGGATCCCTACAAGGATCGTTACGCTGAAGATATTGCTGGGAAAACCTTTGGCCGCGCTCAGAATATCCGGCAGGAGGTACCCGGCCGCGTCGCCGTTCTTCGTATATCCCGTTATAAGAAGGTCTTTGTTCATTAAAGAGAAAACGAAAGTCGTAGCCAGATATACGACAAAAGTTATCGTAATAGCATAAAAAGTTCCTTTCACGAGGCTCACTTTAGGGTCTTTCAGATCTCCGCTCATACCCACTCCCGCATCAACACCCGTAACTGCGGGAAAGAACTGCGCGAAGGCTATGAAGAATATTCCGAGAGTGATATTTCTGTTACCTGAGAAATTGATCTGATCAAGCCCCCTGAATAACTGTCTTCCCTCGAACTCAAAAGAAAATGCGGGACAGAGAAAAATTGCAAGGATGCTTGCGCCTAGAACGAAAAGAATGAAAGTTTGGACTTTTAAGGTGAAGTCGGCGCCGAACATTACGACTGCGAAGAACACTAAAAATATCAGGCTGGACAGTATTTGTTTCTGGAAAAGTATGTCTTCAGGTGCCGAACCTGAAAGAAAGGATATTTTCTGAAGGAAAGGATTAAGTATAGGATAGAGGGGTTCGGCGAAACCTATGGAATAAAAACCGATCGATGCGGCCTGGGCAATGAAAAGCTGAATTCCGATAGCTCCTCCCATCGCGCTGCCTAGAGATCTTTTGATAAGCGCGTACATTCCGCCGCCGCCTATAGTGTTCAGGTTCGTGGCAATATCAGATATGGAGAACATCGTGGCGAAAGTTACTGTATGGGCAAGAACAACTATCATCAGCATTCTTATAAGGCCGAGATCTGCCGTCAGTACGGGAAGAAGTAAAAAAAGTACTGTGCCTAATATTCCTTCTGTCGAAG
>JAQVNT010000286.1 GCA_028702975.1 Candidatus Delongbacteria bacterium | reverse complement strand
CCTGGAAAGGAACAGGTTCACGGCTATGGGGTCAGTTCTGTTGTTCTTATTCTTAAGTATATTGTCCAGAATTACGAACGACCTCTTGAGATCTTTTGAGACTACTGCAGTCTGAAGCTTGAAAATATTGTATTCTTTTGATATTCCAAGCACTTTTTCCACATCATCGTCAGATATTGTTCTGCTCCCGCAGTACTCGATAAGTTTATCGGCTTCAGCGGAAGCCTGGCTCAGGCTGGCTGACAGGGAAAAAGTAAAAAGCATCAGTCCTTCCGGAGTTATGTTGCTTCCTTTTGAAACGATGTAGTTCTTTATCCACTGCTGTATTTCTCTCTCGTTCTTTTCCTTGAATTCGAGGGTGAGAGTTCTTTTGTCTGCGATAAGGTCTTTGAAAAAAGATTTTCTTTTATCGATCTTTGTTCCGGTTATTATCAGTACCGTAGTGTCGAAATTCTTTTTGAGGAATCTTGAAACAGCTTCAAGCAGGTCTGCTCCGGCTTTGTCTATATCCGAAATGAGGACCGCCCTTTTTTCAGCCATGACAGGAAGCGAGTAAAGCGCAGATGTTATCTGTTCGGGATTAAAATTCTCCTCGTTGAAGTGTGTATAGTTGAAGTCTTTCAGGTCGCCCTCTATGAACGAGGATACTATTTCTGAAGACTTGATCTCGATCGAGTATCTGTCCTCTCCGGTTAGGAGAAAATTCAAATAATCCGTGATCTTTTCGTCTGTATTTTGTTTTTTAGCCATTATTCCGCAGATTTATTTATAAAATCCAAATATAAATTTTTTTGAATTAAATTGCAATTTGTGTTTTACATTCTTAAATTTTCCGCGATTAATTAAATTAAAGGTGAGATAATGAGAACAATTCTGTACGACGAACATGTAAAACTTGGCGGAAAGATCGTTGATTTTGCCGGATGGGAAATGCCTCTCTGGTACAAAAAAGGGCAGAGCGCGGAACATCACGCCACAAGAAAGGCCGCAGGACTTTTTGATATCTGCCACATGGGCGAATTCGACATTACCGGAAAAGGAAGCATGGAAATGATGTCGGGACTTTTGACGAATGATGTCATGGGGATGGAAGAAGGCCAGGCGATGTACAATTTTATGCTGAATGAAAAAGGCGGGGTCATCGACGACTGCATAATCTATAAATTCAGCGACGAAAAATGGATGCTCGTGGTTAACGCGGGCGGAATTCCGGGAGATTTCGAATGGCTCAAAGCGCATGCTCCGTCGGGTGTGACCGTAAATGACAAAAGCGATGATACCGCAAAACTTGACCTTCAGGGCCCGAACGCCCCTAAGATAATAAGAGACCTTGCCGGAGAGGCCGCACTTGAAAAATTCGGGTTTTTCAGGTTCAGGGACAATATAATGCTCAAAGATATTCCCGTACTTCTCTCTAGAACGGGTTACACCGGCGAGATAGGTTTCGAGATATACTGCGATATTAAGCATGCAGTAAGGCTGTGGAACATGCTGCTTGAAGCAGGAGAGAAATACGGTATAGAACCGTGCGGCCTGGGCGCTAGGGACTCGCTGAGGACAGAAGCCGGACTTCCGCTTCACGGGCACGAGATACATCCGGACATACCCGCGCTGGATACACCCTGGAATTTCGTTTTCGAATGGGAGCATGAATTTATAGGTAAAAGCTCGCTTTTGAAGGTAAAAGCCGAAGGCAATAAGCAGATCACTCTTCCTTTCGTGATGAGCGGAAGAAGCAAGGCTATGCACGGATGGATAGCGAACATGGACGGGAAAAAGATCGGACATGTCGTTTCCGGCGTTATTTCACCGACACTGGAAAATAAACCGATAGGTTTTCTGATCTCTGAACTGCCCCTTGAGCCGGGAACAAAACTGACATTCAACGAGGAAGGCAAGACAAGGATACTGGAAGGGGAGATATCAAATTCGCCTTTCGTCAAGCCGACATCGCGAATGAAGATGAAGAATTTTCTGTAGGAAATAAGAAAGGGCGGATTGACCGCCCTTTTTCTTTATTTTAACATCATCGCTTTACTTATTTTACTGCCGCCCGTATCGGAACTCAATTTGAAATAATACACTCCGGAAGCCATCTGCCTGCCGTTTTTGTCTTTTCCGTTCCATTGAACAGAGTGCGCTCCTGCTTTTTTGAATCCGCTTTCGAGAGCGGTCACCATTCTTCCAGCGGTATCGAAAACATTGAGGTTAATGTTCATATCCCTGTCCAGAGTATATGAGACAGTTGTTTCAGGATTGAAAGGGTTAGGATAGTTCCCGGTTAGTTCAAATCCTTCCGCGATTACTGAAGTTCCTTCGATCGCATTGCCTTCTTTTACATTTATAAGAGCTGTTTTCTCAAGTGAAGTTGTCGCACCGTAAGTTATTGTGTATTTGAATTCTGCAATTCCTTCAAAATCCGTTGCCGGAGTGTAGTCGAACGCGCCTGTTGAAGCATCGGTCAGAACTGCAGTTCCTGAAACGGGTGCTGATGTTATCTCATAAACCGCTGAAGCGTCCTCATCGCCGAGCAGCATAGAGCTGATCGCAACATTTTTTTCGGCAAAGAAATAAACAGGTGCTTCAGACGATGTCCAATAGCTCAGGTCGCCATACACGAAAATTCCGTCGTGCAGTTCTGCCATATCCTCTGTAAAGTCGTAGAAACCTTCGGTAAAGGGCCAGTAAGAAACCAGGGACTCGGCTGTAACCTCAGGTTCAGATCTCATAATTCCTCTGATCGTATCGATCGAAATAGGCTGGCTCCAGAGAACAGTCTCGTCAATTATGCCGTCATAATAAACACCGTTGGAGAAGCCGACTTTCAGAGT
>JAQVNT010000285.1 GCA_028702975.1 Candidatus Delongbacteria bacterium | reverse complement strand
CGCAGGAATAATCACCACTCTGATTCATAAATTCGACAAAGCTATGGCATATAAGCAGTTTAATGACGATTCCCCCGATATTTTCGTGCTTGTTGACGAAAGCCACAGAACTCAGTTCGGCTCTTTTTCCGCTAGAATGCGTCAGATGTTCCCGAAAGCCTGCTATATCGGTTTTACCGGAACTCCGCTTTTAAAGAAAGAGAAGAACAGCTTTATTAAATTCGGAGGTTTGATTGAGCCTCATTATTCGATCTCTCAGGCTGTTACGGACAAAGCTGTAGTACCTTTGCTTTATGAAGGCAGGCTGGTAGAAATAAGACAGGATAAACAGGCCATAGACCTCTGGTTCGAAAGGCACACACAGGGTCTTAACCAGGAGCAGAAAGCCGATCTGAAAAGAAAATACGCCAAAGCCGAAATGCTCAACAAAGCCGATCGCGTTATTTATATGAGGGCATTTGACATTAGCGAACATTTCAGAGAAAACTGGAAAGATATAACACCTTTTAAGGCTCAACTCGTAGCACCGGGAAAGGCAGCCGCTTTGAAATATAAGGAGTATCTTGATGAAATAGGCATAGTCAGCTCCGAAATAATCATATCGCCACCTGATAAAAGAGAAGGTTATGAAGATGTTGATTCCGAACCTAAGGAAGAAGTCCAGAAGTTCTGGAAGAAAATGATGAAAAGGTACGGAAGCGAAGAAGAGTACAATAAACAGATAATAAATCAATTTAAGTTCGGTGATGATCCTGAAATCTTAATTGTAGTGGATAAACTGCTGACCGGATTCGATGCCGAAAGGAACACGGTTATGTATCTATGTAAAAATTTAAGAGAACATAATCTCTTGCAGGCCATAGCAAGAGTTAACAGGCTATATGAAGGAAAAGATTTCGGTTATATTGTAGATTACATCAATATTCTGGGAGAGCTTGATAGTGCGCTTACAAAATACAGTGTGCTTGAAGGTTTTGACGAAGCAGATCTGGAGGGTACGATCGTTTCCATTTCAAAAGAGATCGAAAAACTGCCTCAAAGATATTCCGAACTCTGGGACTTATTCAAAACAATAAAATACCTGACAGATGAAGAAGAATATGAAAGATTTCTGTCCGATGAGGCAAAAAGATCGGAATTCTACGAACTTCTGAGAAATTTTGCGAAGACCCTTTCAGTTGCTCTTTCTTCAGATAAATTTCTTTCCGAAGCTGACAGCAAAACAATACAAAGATACAAATCCGATTTTAAATGGTTTGAGAAATTGAGAAGATCGGTAAAAATCAGGTATTCCGATGAAGTTGACTACAAAGAATACGAGCCTAAGATAAAAAAACTTCTCGATACGCATATTCAGGCCGATGAAGTTGTTCAATTGAATAAACCATTCAATATTTTCGACGACGATCAATTTACAAAGGTTATGGAAGAACAGGCTGTTTATGGAGATCCAGCCAAAGCGTCAAAAGCTGATACGATTGCTCACGCTCTTAAAAAAGTTACAACTGAAAAAATGGATGAGGATCCGGCATTCTATGAAAAATTCTCAAAGCTTATCCAGCAAATAATAGATCAATTCAGAGAGGACAAAATAACTGCCTCCGAATATTTATCGAAAATTGTTGATGTAAGAAGAAAGGTAACAGATAAAATACATGACGATGTACCAGACTCTATTCGCGGAAATGAGGAAGCTGCGGCATATTTTGGAGTAATTAAACCCTTTTTTATAGTTAAGGGTTGCAAAACCGATGAGTTGGAAAAGGCTTCCGCTGAAACAGCGACCGAGGTACAGAGGATATTCGATGTTCATAAAAAGATCCATTTCTGGGATGATGAGGACGAGCAAAATCAGGTCATTAATGAAATTGATGACTATCTTTTCGATGTTGTTATAAAAGAAAAAGGAATAGGCTTATCAGTAGAACAGATGGATGGAATTATCGAAAAATCTATGAGATTAGCAAGACACAGGAGTAAATAGACTTTGAATTTTAAATACGGAAAGAGGCAAATAGATTACGAAATCATCTATATTGATAGGAAATCAATGGAAATATCCGTTCATCCCGATAAAAAAGTTGTTGTAAAGGCACCTATCAATACAAATGAAGAGACGATAAAGTCAAGAATTCAAAAAAGAGCAGCCTGGATATTAAAGCAGATTAAGTATTTCGAACAGTTCAATCCAAGAACTCCGACTAAACAATATATTAACGGAGAATCTCATTTGTATCTCGGGAAAAGTTACAGGCTTAAAATTCTACCGGGAAAATCAAGAAATGTTAAGCTTAAAACCGGTTTATTTCTCGTACAAACAACAGATAAAGAAAACAGAGAAACCGTAAAAAGCTTAATGACCGCCTGGTACAGAGAAAAGAGCTATTTTCAATTTACAGAACTACTTAATAACCGTTGGGTTGTAAAGTTTTCCAAAGAGAATGAAAAGCCGAAAATTGTAGTAAAAAAAATGAAAACAAGATGGGGAAGTTTGTCGGATAAAGGAATTTTAACCTTAAATTCAGAATTGATCAAGGCTCCTAAAGAGTGTATAGATTATGTTATAGTTCACGAACTTTGTCATCTGATTTATAAAGACCACGGAAGTAAATTTTTTAAACTGCTAGAGTCAATCCTTCCTGAATGGGAAAAACTTAAACACAAACTTGAAATGGCATTGATATAATTTTCCACGGTTATTTTATATTTTACATTCCGCTCAAATTTATTTATATTGCTTAATTGTTGCTTAAAGTGAATTATAAGTTAATTAATAAAGGGGAAACGAAAATGCAAAATCCGTTACTGAGCAAAGAATATTTCGCACCGTAC